>JAKLPW010000319.1 GCA_022013675.1 Anaerolineae bacterium
CGCCGCCGATGGCGCCGCCGATGGCGGGACGCTCCCGGATAAGCTCCCAGGCTCCTTGCCAGACCAGCATGCGCTCGGATACAGAACCGGAATCCTGTACAAGCCGTAGGCGGGAGACGTAGGGTAGATCTAGCAGGGCCTGCAAGGGAGTCTTGGGCAGGTTGAGGAGCAGCAACAACAGTGCAAGCCCGACGAAAATGGTAAGGGCAACGACCAGCAGACGCGGGCGACTGCGGCGCCACGCCAGCAGAACAGAGAAGGCCAAAGCCGCGCAGGCCGCCCCCAGCCATGGTCCCCGGCTCCCCGTCAGGAATAGGCAGGCAAGTTGACCTGCCAGCAGTACTGTGTACGCAGCCATATCAAGCACGTCAAGGCGAGAAGGACCAGCCCGCAAGCGCCTTACAGATTCGATCCAGCGCTCCGCAACCAGCGGGACAACCAGAACCAGATATGCTCCCAGGAAGATCGGGTTGCCAAGCGTGGAGCTCACCCGGGGATAGAACCAGGCAGGAATGGGGAAATCGGGACATGTACGCTGCGCAATACCGATAGCCGCAACGATGGCGCTCCCCAGTAATACCAGGGATACCATCCCTCTCACATCCCCGCGATTCCGACAAATAAGGGGGACGGCAAGCAGAATGACAAACCCGCACATATTGGCAACAGTACCCACCCACCGCTCGTGCCCACCCCAGAAGCTGATGGAGGGAGAGAGCGAGAAGATGGTAGCCAGCGATTGGCTGACCACGAAAGCCAATCCGGCGATGGTAAGCGGGGAACGCAGGATGTCGAATATCGGTTCCAGGCCCGAAGCACGGTAAAGGGACCTGTCCGATTCGGAGCGGTAGCCCGCCGAAGAGGGCACCCTAAACGCCCAGACGGAGAGAATCAGCGCGGTCAAAAGCTGGAGAGCTACCGCCTTGGGGAGTCCATACCCTCCGTAGACGCCCGGGAAGGCCAGCAACGGTATCGCTGACAGGACGAAGCCTATCAGGTAACTAGGCCGCGTTATCCGTTCTACGAGCTCACGCACGGAGATAATACCTCAGCGAACAAGGGGACATGGTGTCGCAACACCCCGCAGACTGGCGTAGGCAGACCATCACCGGCCCATAGCTCAGATCGGCTCTTCTGACTAATCACGGAAAGCAGAGGGAGTGGGCCAGATTCTGTGCGCTTCTGGTATCTTCTCAATAAGATGGGGCAATCACTTGTATTCTGTTCGTAGTAGACGCTTTAGCGCCGTGAAAACGCACTAAAGTGCGCACTACGAACCCAAATTCAAATCTACTGAATCTAATGCCCCGGATTATTGGGATGATACGCCACTCTCTTTGAAGACTCCCGAAGTCTGGCGGCCGGCCTTTTTCCACACCCTCGGAAAGCCGCGTCGCTACGAGAGTACACCAGAGTATACCATAGAGAAAGCGCCAGGTGCAAGCCTGGCGCTTCTCACTATATCAACTTGCCGCTAGCTATCGCTCACGATCACAAACCGTCTTCATCACTCTGTCTCCTGCTGTGTCAGGTTTTCGCCCTCGGCTTCCCACTGGTAGTAGTACTTGGTGGTGCGCTTCAGGTACGTGCCGAAGCCGGTGGTAGCCGGACCGACAACAACCAAAGTCGCCTGGGGAGCAATTGTCGCGGACAGACTAACAGCCACGTCCTGCGTGTTGTAGGTGTCAATGGCGGTCGACACGATCTCCTTCTCGGAGTCCAAGCCTCGGGTCCTGGCCGTGCCCATCAACCCTCCAACGCTCATAGCGACGATGCCAACGAGAATGCCCAGGATGGCCAATACGATCAACAGCTCGATCAGTGTGAAGCCTTTGTTGTTTCGGAATTTCATTTCTTGTCTCCTTTTGTGATTAACTTGATGATTTCGCTTGATGTATTCGAAAGTAGTTACGATCTGCTATCAAACTCCGCTACAAAGTCCGTCTGCCCAGTTCCGCCGCTCTTCTCTCTCGATAATCACCTCCCCGTTGACCGCTGCATATCCTGTGTATTGTCCCTATCACTCAGGGGGTTCGCATCACTCGGTCGATCTGTCTATATCATAACAGATAATCCGGGTCTATGGGTAAACGATGTGTTAATTGGGCATTAAGCTCTGGTAAAAGTTGGGTCCTCGGGCGAACACACCGGTTCGCCCCTACGCAAACGATTGGGTTCGCCCCTCTTTTTTCAGGCGAGTCATGGCATGGCTTCAATGAGCTGCCTCAGTTGGCCAGGGTTCCCAGCTTTGGCCAGAGCTTCGTCCAGCGTGATCTTCCCCTCTTTGAAGATCTTGACCAAAGCCTGGTCCAGCGTTATCATGCCAACCCGCGCCCCGGTCTCGATGACGCCGGTGAGCTGGTGAGTCTTGGCTTCTCGAATCAGGTTGCGGATGGCAGATGTAGCGATCATTATCTCCATTGCCAGTGTCCGTCCCTCCCCACTAGCCAGGGGAAGTAGTGTCTGGCAGAGCACACCTTCCACGATACTGGCCAACTGTGTTCGGATCTGCTGTTGCTGGTGAGGAGGGAAAACGTCAATGATACGATCCACCGTGAGCGCGGCGCTGGCGGTATGCACTGTAGAAAGCACCAGGTGGCCGGTCTCGGCGGCAGTGAGCGCGGTGGCGATGGTTTCCAGATCACGCATCTCCCCCACCAGAATCACATCGGGGTCCTGACGAAGGGCATGTTTCAGTGCCGATGCGAAGGAGTGGGTGTCCACTCCCAGCTCCCGCTGGGTGATCACGCAGCGTTTGTCCTCGAAGACATACTCGATGGGGTCCTCGATAGTTATCACCCGGCGGGCATCGCGCTCGTTGATGTAGTCAATCATCGCTGCCAGAGTCGTGGACTTGCCACTGCCCGTGGGGCCCGTCACCAGGATCAGACCACGAGGCTTCGAGACCAGTTCCTTGCAAACTGCCGGCAACCCGAGCTCATCCATAGTAGGAATCGTCAGGCTGAGGCGACGCGCGACCAACGTGATCGATTCCCGTTGCCGGCCCGCGTTAACCCGAAAGCGAGCCACCCCTGGCAGGGAATGGGAGAAGTCCAGTTCCAGGTTCTCCTCGAAGGCCAGCCACTGCTCCTCGGTCGTGAGTTCCTTCAGCATCAGCTCGATCTCTTCGGGCTTCAAGTGAGGCAGATCCTGCTGCAATATCAACGTGCCATCAATACGCAGCGCTGGAGGGCTCCCTGCCTTCAGATGCAAATCTGAAGCCCCCAGTTGTGCCGTTCGCCGGAGCAGTAGGTCTACATCCGCGTTTTCGCGCTCGGCGAAGGCGTGGGGTATGGGATCATACACTTCCCGGTACGAAAGCTCGTCTCGGCTCACCAATAGAACACTCCCCTACGAATCCGCCTTATCAAACTAGTACTTCGTCAAGATGAAATCGAGTAGTTCTATAGACATAGCCCTGTTGCCCTCTGGTCCGCCTGGGTAGGTGCACGTCGTTTGCACTAAGAAGGAGTTGTACTCCGAGCATCTGACCATGCAAAGCTCAGTCGAGAGATCCGGGAGTACAACTCCCTCACATCAGATCAGCAGAACCGTGTTCTACCCGTTCACCTAGTAGAGACTGAATACCGAGCCGAGATAGGCCGGCGTCGTCCTCTCCAGGAGAAGAGTCGCGCCCATACCAGGTTTCACCTCAAGTCGGAACTTAGTGTTGATCCCCAGCGCAGTTGTCAGCGGGTTGGAGAATGTATCCGTTGCCGACACCGCAATGGTGATTTCAGCCATCTCACCCGTTTCCAGGAGATCATCGCCGTCATTGGTCCCGATCCACGTCTTCGACCAGGGCATATCATTCACGTGCTGCCCGCTGTCGAGATACGAGATCACCACCTTGTGGGAACTGCTAGAAGCAATCGTACCACTGGAAATCGTGGGGGCAGTCATGTCAATCGCCTCACCGCCTGCAACGTTGGCAACCATGAAGACCAACTCTTTCATCGCAGTGTTGCCGGTATCACTCTTGCCGATCACGCTCCCCTTAATCTCCATGGTTGATTGAACCTGGGAGATCCCAGAGTAGATCGCGTCCTTGCTCTTGTCCGTCGCGAAGGTTCCTGCCGAGAGAACGGCGAATGAGAACACTGCCGCCACTACCACGAAGGTAATCAGGATGATTGTCGTTTCCAATCCGGTGATACTCTGTTCGTCCTTGATCATCCTTCTTAAGTTGCGATTCATTTCTTCGTACTCCTCGCATACTTAGTACTCGTTTGAAGTCAATTTTGATCAAGTCGTCAGACTAACAATCACTCCAAGCATTCGCTCCAGACCATGACCCTCCTTTCAGTTCCTGGGGTTTCTCAAGAATTGAAGAGAATTGCCAAAGAACCTCTATAATCTGACTTTATCATAGCATAGAATACAGAACTGGGCGTAAAAAAGTTGTGAATACCCTGTTAGTTTAGCGTAAAGGAGGGGGAAGAAGGGAGGGAGTGTGGGTGTGTAAGCGGGCAGGGATGCCCGCGATCCGGGGGGAGGGGGTCTGGGAGTAGGAGCAGGTTTTAGCCAGGAAGGACCCATGTGTCTACCACCAAGGCCATTCCTGCCGAGGATCGTGGGACGAGCACCGGCCCCAAACCTGCCCCCACAGTCCCACGTACCGATACAAGGCAGGTTTTACCCAAGCAGAGCCCATCTGTCTACCACCAAGGCCATTCCTGCCGAGGATCGTGGGACGAGCACCGGCCCCAAACCTGCCCCCACAGTCCCACGTACCGATACAAGGCAGGTTTTACCCAGGCAGAGCCCATCTGTCTACCGCCAAGGCCATTCCTGCCAGGGATCGTGGGACGAGCACCGGCCCAAAACCTGCCCCTACAGCCCCACGTACCGATACAAGATGTCCGCTCCGTACAGCAGAGTCACCATCGCCCCCAATACGAGGAACGGCCCAAAGGGGATGGAGTCCTTGCGTCCTTTCAGACCAGCCAACAGCAGGAACGCCGCGGCGAGCCCGCCCGCGACTATGCCGATGAGCAACGAGACCAGCACACCCGGGAAGCCAGCGATAAGCCCCATGAAGGCAGCCAGCCGCACATCGCCCATGCCCATACCAGCAGGATTGATAAAGGCGATCAGGAAGAGTGTCCCGAAACCTACCAACCCGCCGCCAAGAGAGTTCCAGATAGATCTCCCTGGCGTAACCAAGGCCCCTAGCATAGCAGCAATGATAGCGGGATAGATGACCCGGCTGGGAATGATCTGATGCTCCAGATCGATAAATGCAACCACGATCAAGAAGCAGCAGTACACGAGGGCCAAGATCAACGGGATTCCCATCCCATAGTGTCGCCATAGCATGGCGAATATCAGTCCGGTGGTGACTTCCACGCCCAATACTCTCCACGGGATGGCATCCCCACAGTAGCGGCACCTTCCACCCAGTGACAAATAACTCAGAATGGGGACCAGATCCCTGGCAGCAAGCCTGCGTCCGCAAGCGGGGCAATGAGAGGGGGGGTAACTGATGGAGTATCCCGAAGGCAGCCTATCAATACAAACGTTAAGGAAGCTGCCCACTGCTGCTCCCACGATACCAAAATAGAGGAATAGCATAACTCAGGTCTTCTTCATCGCAAGGCCAACATTGACCAAAAAGGAAGGCACGGGGAGATCCGACGGATACTCCAGCGGGCAATCCGGCACCTCCACGGGACGATCGAGCATGGCCTGCAGGTTGGCCACAGTCTGGCGATCGTTCATGGCCGCTCCGGTGAGACAGACCGGAGTCGTCGCGCTCAATGTCTTGGCGCGGTGACTCTCGTTGTAGAAACGGACAGTCTGAGTCAGCTCGGTCACCAGTTGGTCAACCCTCACATTGACTGGGCCTGGTTCTCTCTCGAAGGGAAATGACCGCATGATCACGGGAATGTTGTCAACGACGAGCACTATCGTCAGGGATTCATCTTCCAGATCAGTGATAATCGTTGTATCCCTACCTATAGCCCGGACCAGAGCCAACGGCTTCAGATCCATGGAGCGAGGGACCACCTCCGCCGCATTGAGGGCCTGCATGTACGCGTCCAGCAATTCGCGCGAGACCCCTAGCAGATAGATCTGCCGCTGGTCTCCTTTATCAGCGACGGTCTTCCACGACAGGTAGAGCGTATCCAGAGCCAGGGGCATCTCCTTCCTGGCCTCCCGTCTCACGGCGTCATCCAACAGGTTCGCTTTGATCTTGGGCAAAGTTAGAACGCGAGGGATAGCCCGCAGTCCCGTGAGGGACGCTACAACTCCCTTGCGGGGCACATCGTTGTCAGTGAAGAGTTCGTCGATGGCGGCCCCCACCGCGGCCGCATCGAGCACCAGCCCTTCCCGAATCAGGCCGGGTTCGATACTCTTCTCGGCCCACTGGGTGACCTTGGACCCCTTCGCCACCAGAAGACGCAGATTGTTCCCCTCGATATTCAGGGTTACTACCTCGCGTGATCCAAACTTGAGCAATACACCACCCTCCCGCAGGTTCTTCCCCGAACCCCCTACTGAGCTGGAAAGAACCCAACTGAAACTTGAGCAACACACCACCCTCCCGCAGGTTCTTCCCCGAATCCCCTGTTGAGCGGGAAAGAACCCAACTGAAACTTGAGCAACACACCACCCTCCCGCAGGTTCTTCCCCGAACCCCCTATTGAGCGAGAAAGAACCCAACTGAAACTTGAGCAACACACCACCCTCCCGCAGGTTCTTCCCCGAACCCCCTGGCCGATAATGCGTTAGAAACCTGCGGGAGGGGAAGACTGCGGGAGGGTGAGCTCCTCACGGGATGGTAAGTTCTGTCCCCGCCAGGATGAAGTCACTGGTCAGGCCGTTAGCAACCATAATAGCATCCACGGTGGTGCTGTACAGCCTGGCAATCGAGCAGAGCGTCTCGCCCCACTGCACGACGTGAACGCCCCCTCCCGAAGGGGCTCCCGTAGGAATATACAGCGGTTGCCAGGCGTATATCATGTAGCTCCAGAGACCGTTGGCCCACATGATGGCCTGAACTGTCGTCTGATAGTATCGTGCCAGCGAGTAGAGGGTATCCCCTGGGAGAACGATGTGCATCAACGGCCCGGGTGGCAGCGTACCCCCCACGGGAATAATCAACACCTGGCCAATCCAGATGATGTAGCTTCCCAGCCCGTTGGCTTGCATGATCGCCTGGACCGTCGTATCATAGACACGCGCCAGCGAGTAGAGCGTATCCCCCGTCCTGACGACGTGCTGAATGGTTGCTGCGGGTAGCGTGCCCGTCGGGGAAGGGCCAGGTGATGGGGTAGCAGTCGGTGCGCCCGGGGTAATGGGCGTGATAGTTGAGGTCGGGCCGGGCGTACCAGACCATCCGGTCGCATTGATCAGACCGATCCCAGCCTGGGCCTCCTCACCGGTGGGATTGATTAGCAGAGCGCTTTCGAACTCCTCGTAGGCTTGCCGGTACTGTCCCTGGGCGTACAACTGGTACCCGTAGTTAACGTGGGCGGAGTAGAGGTTTTCCAACATGTCCGCACGAGTGGCATCGAACGCCAGGATCTGCTCGATGGTCTGGATGGCCAGGGGCCAGTTCTGCGCCATCCATGCGTTTCGCAATTGCGTCTCCAGGTCACTCATCTGATCCAGGGCGGCAGACGCAGCACTCCTCGCTTGTGCCACCTGCCTCGGTGCCAGGAAACCCGGAACGGCCACGATCACCGTGCACAAGAGGACCAACCAGACCCGCCCCGCTATATCAGCTATGGATTTACTTCGCGTATTATTGCCGTGGGCTCTCACTTGAACCTCACAATCGGTTATAGGCCTACTCGTAAGACAAAACTTAAGGGCTTTTTGCCACGAATTGCACGAATTTTCACTGATTTTCCCTTTTTCGTATTGATTCCTGACTTTCCTGAAAGAACTCGAAGACCTACCACGAAGACACAAAGGCACAAAGGTATTTTTGGCAGATGTTAGGTATTTTGCGTATTGAGATTGAAGAACATGAGCTTTTCTTTGATGAACTTAGTGTCTTGGTGCCTTTGTGGTTGGATTGGGCTTTTTTTCAGTGAAGTCATTACTGGATTTCTTGGCAGAGAGAAGGCCATCGACGATAGGGACGGCACTAGCTCACCGGAAGGTAACCGAACATGCCCATCTCCAGGGCCTCAGTCAGCCCTTGAGTCGCCTCGACCCCATCTGGATTGATACTCAGGGCTCTGTTGAACTGCGTGATGGCTTCATCGCCCATGCCTGCATCGAGCAAGGCATAGCCGTTGTTGACGTATGCCCAGTAGAGCATCCCCATGACATTCTGATCCTCTGGATCCACTTGTCTGACTTCAAGCAGAATGTCGATGGCCCGTGGCCAATCTCCCGCCTGCCAGGCCTGGTCAAGCTGCTCTCTCAGCTCCGCCGCGCCCGCTGGCGGGGTCATCCCGTCAGGATCAGGTTGGGGCGTCACCCCCGGGGAAAGGGCCGAGGAACGCAGCACCACATTCGCGGTGAGAACATGCTGCCCCCCTGAGGGACTGATCTTCAGGTTATCAAGCTTGAAGGTCGGTAGAGCCACTTGAGTCAGCAACCGGATAAACGTGGTGAGCTGACGGAGATCGCCCGTTGCTTCCAGGAAAACCCTCGCCGTTGTGTAGGTGGTCTCGCTCTCTTCCTCCGGTGTGTTCACCAGCTTTTCCATCTTGGTAACGTGGACCCCAACTTCCGAAGCATAGCGGTACATATCGTCCAGTTGGTTCGTGGCTTGCTGGTCACTGGGGAAGACGCTCGCCGCTTCTTCCAAGGCAGCCTGGGCCAGCGTGATCTCCGTCCTCAGTTGTGGCGGGCTCTCTTTCTGCAACTGCCGTGCCTGCTCCAATGCCACCTGCGAAAGTTCCAAATCCGCCACGAGCTGCGAGTACGCCGGGATCATGCGAATCAACGAAACGCCGAACACCAGCAGCACTACCAGCGATATGGCCAGGAGCACCAGCGCCAATGCGGAGCGCACATCCTGCAGTAAAGGTATTCCCGCAAACAGAGTTTTCAGTCGACTCATGGTACTATAGCCTTAAGAGTTAGCAGTATCACGAATTCTACTGCGTTTGTCTGCA
>JAKLPW010000320.1 GCA_022013675.1 Anaerolineae bacterium
GAATATCGAGCAGTGGGTCACAGAAGTAGCCGCGCGAAGTAGTTTCACGGAGGACTTGTATGTGAGCCTGGCTGGGGTGACCCAGGATGCTTCGGCCTCCCTTCAAATCCTGATCATACCCTTGGTAATGTGGCTCTTGATCGGTGGGGGACTTCTGCCCCTGAGCACCACCGTGGCCATCTGGCCCGAGCGCAAAGCGGAGTCGAGAACGCAATGATCGAAGTGCACGGCCTAGTCAAATCCTTCGGCAGCAAGACGGCCCTACAGGGTGTTGACCTGGACGTGGCAGAGGGAGAATCCCTGACTCTGGTGGGCCCCAACGGGGCAGGCAAGACCACCTTCATCCGGATTCTGGCTACCCTGACAAGGCCCTCGAAGGGAAGCGTGCGTGTAGCTGGTTGCGATTTATCCAGGCAGGGCCCCGAGATCCGCCGGCAGATTGGCCTGGTCTCGCATCAAACCTTCCTCTACGGTGATCTTTCGGCTGAGGAGAACCTGCGTTTCTACGCCCGAATGTACGACGTCCCCGAGTTGGAGTCGAGCATCAGGTCACTTTTGCAGCGAGTTGGGCTCGAGCACCGCAGTCTCGATCTTGTTCGCACCTTCTCCCGGGGTATGCAGCAAAGGCTATCCATTGCCCGGGCCCTGCTGCACGACCCTGCCCTCCTGCTGCTAGATGAACCTTACACCGGCTTGGATCAACGCGCCATGGAGATGCTGAGAGAAGTGCTCACGGACCTTGCCGGCAAATCGCGCACCATTGTGATGACAACTCACAACCTGGAGCGAGGACTGGAGAGCTGCGATCGTGCGGCTATTCTGGCCAACGGCCGCATCGTCTACCAGGCTGGCAAAGACGACCTGGACGTGGCAGGCTTTCGAGAGGCGTATCGCCGCTACGGGGTGGAGCGATGAGATACCTACGAAAGGTGCTGGCTATCGTTCAGAAGGATGTTGCAGTAGAGCTGCGCACCAAGGAGATTCTCAGCTCGATGTTCATCTTCGCGTTGCAGGTGATCGTCATCTTCAGTTTCGCCTTCGAGATGCGAATCGCGAATGTGAGACAGGTGACCCCAGGGGTCCTATGGGTGACCTTCATCTTCACCGGCACACTGGGTCTGAACCGTTCTTTCGCCCGGGAGAAGGACAGAGGATGCCTGGAAGGCTTGCTGCTATGCCCGGTGGACCGCAGTGCCATCTACTTCGGCAAATTGCTGGGCAATGTCATCTTTATGCTCATCATGGAGGCCATAATCCTCCCTATCTTCCTGGTCTTGTTCAACGTCTCCCTTTTCCAGCCTGCCCTGATCCTGATCATCGTTCTGGGGACGCTTGGTTACGCCGGCGTGGGCACACTTCTCTCAGCGATGGCTGCCCACACCCGAGCGCGCGAGGTGATGCTGCCCATCCTGCTCTTTCCCATCATGGTGCCGGCCATGATTGCCGCGGTCAAAGCCACGGGAGGCATCGTCGACGGCCAGGAACTATCGGAGATAGCCCATTGGGTGAGGTTGCTTGTTGCCTTCGATGTGATATTCCTAGCCATTTCCTTCATGACCTTCGACTTTGTGGTGGAGGAGTAGTCACGCAGATTTGGAAGTCGTACGAAGAGTTCGTGGGAAGCCTCTGTCATTGTCTCAGTTGGACTATCGAAAGGATATATCCATGACCGTCAGAAACCGTGGCCTTAGCAGCCTGCTCACATGGGCCAGCGCCCTTGCCATGCTGGTGGGTATCTACATGGCTCTCATCTACGCCCCCACCGAGCGGATCATGGGCGACGTGCAGCGCATTTTCTATTTCCATGTGCCTACGGCCTGGGTGGGCTTCTTCGCCTTCTTCATCACCCTCGCCGCCAGCATCGCTGGTCTCTCAACAGGGAGCCGCAAATGGGACATCGTAGCCGTCTCCTCTGTTGAGATTGGAGTGGCCTTCATTACCATGACCATCATCACCGGGTCCATCTGGGCCAAAGTAACCTGGAACGTATGGTGGACTTGGGACCCTCGCCTTACCACCAGCACCATCCTATGGTTGATCTACGTCTCATATCTGTTGCTACGGGATCTCATTGACGATGAGGCGCGGCGAGCCCGTTTCTCAGCCGTCTATGGAATCCTGGGCTTCGTCAGCGTGCCAGTGACTTTCATGGCTATCCGCTGGTGGCGAACGATTCACCCGATCATCTTGGAGAGCGAGGGATTCAACTTAGCCAGCCCGATGCTGACCACTCTGCTGTTTTGCATCGGGGCCTTCACCTTGCTCTATTTCACCATTCTTGTACACCGCGTGCAACTGGAGCAACTGGCCGACGAGGTGGAACAACTAAAGCATGAAGTTTATCGTTAGGAGGTAGTAGATGATGGGGAATCTGGCTTACCTTGTTGCCGCTTATGCAGTCTTCTGGGCAGTAACCTTTGTATTCCTCTTACGCATGTCCCGACGCCAGAGGGCACTACAGTCGGAGATCGAGTCCTTGCGGAGGACACTGGAGACCAGTCAAGACCGGATGTGATGAGGAAGGAGAGAGCCATCTCCGTGGGTCTGTCTTCGAGTGAAGACGTTGCGGTCCGAGTCTGCACACGGTGCGCGTTGTGGGTCACATGACAAACCGCCTTTCCGGCACCGATTCGGGACCGGGGTATCGCGCGATCGGGGTATCGGGTGGAGAACGAAGCATGAAGATCGGACAGAAAGATGTCCGGCACCCCTTCGCCCTCCTCCCACCGGATACTCTGGCGAAGTTGCACAAACTGCTGCGCGTTTGGTTCTGCATCGCAGCCACTGGTACGAACGATTCCTGCTGGCCATAGGCAAGGATGTCACTGATGAGAACGAGAAGATTCTATCAGAGCTTACGGTTCAAGATGAGTCTGGGTCTCTTTCTGCCCTTGGTAGCTATCCTATCGCTTCTCTCCTACCTGCAGTATGCCAACCAGCAGGGCCTCCTGATGGAGAACCTGAAGCAGTCTGCGACCAATGCCGGTGACATTGTCGAGGGAAGCCTGAAGCAGGCCATGCTCAGAAACGATTTCTCTGATGTCCAGCAGATCGTGGACGACATTGCAGGCCAGGAAGGTGTGCTGGACCTCTTCCTTGTGGACAAACAGGGTCTGGTGGTGCTCTCCGGTGGAAGGCAGA
>JAKLPW010000321.1 GCA_022013675.1 Anaerolineae bacterium
AGATTGATACCCCTAAGAGCGGATAGAGGAGACGTTTGCGATAGAGGGGGTTGGTCTCTTCCCAATAGTAGGAGAACAACTGATAGATTGCCATGGCGGTGCAGCCAAAACCGAAGACGGCAGCAAACGGAGCGGCCGGGCCCAACTCATAGTGCAGTATACCACCTTCTATGCGGACACCCTGGGCTATCTGGCCCGTGAAGATAAGGGGCAAGAAGACCAGATAGAGCACGTACGCACAATACACTACCCACCGGTCTCTGCGTCCGACGAAAGAATAAGCGAAGTCCAGGTGGGTGACACTGCTGCCGAACATCCCAAGTGTCAAGATGCTTTGCCAGAAGCTAGTCGAACCCAGCCCCAGGTTTGCATGCATCATGAAAGAGCCGAAGCTCTGGATGACAAGCGTGGCCAAGTGGGCGAAAAATGCCCTGTGCGCTGAACTCCGGTGCTGATTCTTGAGAAAGACGACCAGAAGAGGGATGTAGCATAGTAGGGTTGTCAGGGGAATGATGGCTAAGACATTGATCTCCACGTGTCTACACCCTTTCAAGGCGATTGCTGACGAGACGACTATACGTGCCGCTCACGCATCCCAGCGAGCGTGGTGAATGCGCGTTAGCATGGCTATAGCTTCGTTGGATGGTTGCATGTGATCCGGTTTCAGTTGTCCCAGGTCTGCTCCCGCCGCCTGCTTCTCCTCGCGGTACTGACGGAATGTGCCCGGAGCAAGCCAGGTGACTCGAATGGGCTTCAACCCGAGCATGCTATCCAGATCGCGGAACTCCTCGTTGTTGTCGATTAGGGCTTGGTGCAGGGCGGCGGCAGCCTCTGTGACACCCGGATGCTTGTGTCCCGCTGATTCTAGGTAGACGTGCAGAATGGGGCCGACTTCATTAGCCTCCTTGTGCGCGACCCATTCTGTGTAGGGAATTCCCGTGTCCTCGATGGCTTGCCAGACAATGGGCTCGGTCAACCGAACAAAGCCGGCTAGGTCAATGATGCTATCACAACGACTCACGAATTCCATCTGTGGGATGTCTACTCCCAGTTCCTCATCGCGCAGGGCCACGATCTTGATCATGTCGCCGATGCGGTAGCGTACGAAAGAAGCCCCGCGAAGGCTTGTGAAGACAATCTCGTAACGTTGCCCTGCTTCCACTTCATCCAGGCGCAGAGTACGTGGCTCGTAGGCAGGGTCCGCCCTCGATCTCCAATGCTCGTCTTCCGGTATGAACTCAAGAAAGTTTATGCCGGGCACGAAGCTCATGCCCTTGTAGTTCCAAAGTTGCATGGCCACCACGCCTCCCTCCGTGGAGGAGTAGAGGTTCAGAGGGTAGCGCCCCCATAGTTCCTTGATGCGCTCTTTGTATATCTCCGTATCGGAACCGGAGGTGACGATGGCCTTCACAGACCAGATGTCCTTGGGCAGCATGGGTCTCTTGGCCAGTCTGCTGCGAATGTACGCCCGTGTTAGCCGAAGCAGCGAAGAGAGGTTGAGAGATCCGTGACTCTCACCCTTCTTGAGAGAGAGCTGGCTGAAACGCTCGCCAACCGCCACCAGGACACTGGACAGTCCTGCGAAGAGATCCATTCCCTCGCTCAGAGCCAGTCGAAAGCCCTCCTGGAGGCGCTCCTGAAAGGTCATTTCCTCTGCGTCTTCGACCGACGGCAGGAACCGGAAGGGAAACTCCTTTGACAGACTGTGCAAGCTCTGGCCCGACGCATACGGACGTGACGCAGCGCAGTACAGGAAGCGGTCCCTTGGTCGGAAGGCGAAGTCTCCCTTGTGCGCACAGCTAGCGAAAATGAATGCCCCGAACCCGATCGTTATTGACGTGGCGAGATGGGCTTCAGAGTTCGGTACCCACTTGAAGTCACAGCCGTACTGTCTGCTATTGCCAGAAGTGCGAACCCAGCAACTGGGCTTAACCGGTAGCATGTCCTCTCTCTTGTCGGGCAGAAAAGGAATATAATCTCGATATGTTGTCAGAGGAACCACCGCCCGGAATTCCTCTACGCTCGATGGAACATGGCCCCGCATTAGTATTCGGCCCAGCTCGCACTTGCTCAACAGATCGATCTGTTCCATCAGCAAGCGTTCTTCGATCTCCATGAATTCTGATTTGCTCAGATCGAGCCACCCGCAGTAGTAGGACCATATCTCCTCTGCACTCCCACGTTTGAACAACTCCCCCGCTTTCATCGTGCAAACCTCCCCTTTCGTGTTTCTGCTCCCCTGATGAGTAGAATGGATCTATGCTCTGCGCTCAGGCGGCCTCATTGATCTTCGCACGTCCCAACGTGTGAAGACAACGCCTAAGGCTGGCCCTGGTCGGAATAAACATCGGTACCTCTCG
>JAKLPW010000322.1 GCA_022013675.1 Anaerolineae bacterium
AGGCCGCGCCGCCGTAGCTACTGCGATAGATACAGTACGAGGCCACCATCACACTGGGCGTAGGTGTTGGCGTCGCTGTTGGGCGGGGAGTCTTGGTTGGAGTCGGTGTTGTCGTGGGCGTTGGAGTTATCCACCAGTCATTGAGGATGAGTGGTAGATGTTGCGGGGGCGAGGCGGCTAGGGCCACGGTGACCAAGGCAACGGCCAGGGCCACCAGTACCAGCGCCGATAGCAGACAGCCACAGCCGCTTCGCTTTGTCGTTCCCGTGATCGCTTTGCGAACCTTGCCCTTGACCTTCCTCTTCTGCGCGCCTATCTTGCGATTGACTTTCTTCTCTAGCCACGACTTGCGCTTTGCCATGATGGATTTCCCTCGGGGGACTGGCTGTCTCAGTTCAGGCTTCCAATCGCTCGGGCCAGGATCATGGCGAAGATGTCGGCGTCCTCAAGCACCAGGAAGGGATTGCGGCCCTTGTCCTTCTGAATCTCGACGCCGTTCTGGTATGGCGTGAAGTCGAGAATCCTTGATAGCTGGATGGATGTTGTCTTATGGCCACCCACGAATATCAGCCGCTTGTTTGTGAGATAAGTCACGCCGGAATCTATTTTCTTGAGAGTCTCCTCAGACGTGCTCTTGACGCCGACACTGCCTACCCTCCAGTAGACTCCTTTGGCCAGCTTGACGCGAGCGGTCGGACCCGAGTAGCTCACTCTGCTCGTCACTGCGCGATGTTCGAGCCAGTCCGCCCTGTGGATGAAATGACATACCTCGTTGCGCTGTAGGTTCACCGGCGCCTCGATTTCTGGGAGATCCAGGTTCTCAATCTCCCAATAGGCTTGATACCTCAGAAAGCGACTCTGCATTTCTTTGGGAATGGTCATCCCCAAGTTGCTCATCGCAAGGTCTAGCCTCTCACTTTCTTCTGGGGTTATCCGTTCGTCTGCCATGATAGATTCCAAGTAGCCGTCCGCGCATTCCTTGCGCGCCTTCTTGACGGCCTTCTCGTCTAGGTCAAAAAGGGCCTCCAGGTGGGACAGTTCCGCTATTTCCTCGTCTGCAACACCACGCTCAAGGCAGAATGACATGTGCTCTTTATGGAGCCCGGTCAATCCCTTGCGTCGCTTCTTGCGCACGTCTACCTCGTACTTCTCCCCGATGTGGTCCACCCCTTCTGGGGATACGTCCATGAGACGTTCGGCTTGTGCTAGGAGGTTGTTGACCTCAATTACGGGGTTCTCCGAGGGTTGTCGCTTGAGGGCACGATCGGCGAAACTGGCTTTCTTCAGTGGCTTGTTCTGAAAGGACCCGGCCATAATTGCCCCTCCCTGTTTGACATACGGACGTTACGCTGGTACAATACAGCACGCCTGTTCTACTGTGTATCATTCAGGCAAAGGAGCCGATATGACGTCCCGAGACCGTGCCTCACTAGCTACCGTCTTTCATCTGCTAGAACGGAACTCCGACCGTCTCGGGCCGCACTCCTCTTGGGAAACGCACAATGTGCTACACAATGGTTCTAGTCATGACTCTCTCATCCGCCCCCCTGAGTCACATCATACCACATTGATGGTCCAAAGTCAATGAAAAGCTGGCACTCACCGGAGGAGCTCGGTCAGGAGACCCTCGCTCATCAGGTGTGCCAACCGCGAACCGGGTCCGATGCAGGTCTGGCTGAGAGTGCAAAAGCCTCACGCAAAGACGCCAAGATCACAAAGGCGAGTCGAAGGTACTCCCAGGGCACAGCGAGCAGTGCCCCTACGACGGGCGGACGACCGTGCCTACCCTCCTACCACTCTTCATCCTTCTGGTACCACGGCAGGTCAAACTGACGGTAGCTGCTTCCCAGGGCTTCCAGTGCGCCCGGAGGGAGCTTCCCACGCCAGGCGTCTATCATCTTCTTGCTGTCGCTGGTATCCTGTCCAATGAATCCCTGAATCCTGTCGTTCCAGATCAGATCGGCAAAGGCGAACATGCGCTCGAACTCCGCCAGTGGATCGGCGCAGACCTCTTTGTAGACCACGAACTCGTGGGCCGGATACTCTGCAAGGGCATCCAATGCAAAGCGTAAGGCTTCCGCTTGAAAGATCCCGTTGTTGGCCCAGGCAGCCGGCTCGGTGCTAACCCATCCCTTCACGTGACAACTCAAGGCCACACCGGCAGGATGGCGCACGAGGAACACGATCCGAGGCTGATAGCGTTGCAGGTACCACTCACACGCCAGGGGGTTGACTTCCTTGATGACCAAGCGTCGAGGGCGACGCCACCAGAGCGCCCACTGGAGGGGAAACTGCACTACGTCCTTGGCAAAATCGGGGCACCCGCTGAATGCCCTGTCCGCCAGCATCTGATACGAAGCCGCCACATCAGGCTCATCGGGCGAGAAGACGGTTCCTTTGTAGTAGAAGGATTGGTCACTCTGGGTGACGGGCTCTCGCAAGTAAAGCGCATTATCCGCGCGGCCGAGAGTCTCCCCCACCCAGCTCGAGCCGCTGCGAGGTAGCGACAGGACTAGTGTCGGTGGTTGCTGCGGCCTCAGTCGCTGCGCAATCAGCTTGCTGATGGAGCCCCACCGTGCCCAAAGAATCGGCGATCCGTGGCGCTTTTCCCCTGCTGCGGCTTTGGTGTGTGTCCTGCCTTCTGCCATACTGACGTATCCTTCCCATGTTAGTGTAATGAAATCCTGATGGACGAGTGTTTGCAGAGTGGTGCTCATAATCCTGCGCTGATGGTATTGTATGGGAAGAGCCCTGTCGTGCAACCCGGGTGATGCGCTCCGTAGAGGTGCTGCTTGCTGCATCCTGTCCATTCGCGTCATTCGGAATTGGCTCACGCAAAGGCGCTAAGAACGCAAAGTACCACACCCTCGTGATGCGCTCCGTCACATTGAAAAGGCCGCCCGCCAGACTTCGGAAGTCTTCAGAGGGATAGCGTGGTCCACAATATGCTGCAAAACCGCCATGCAAAACTGCACAGTGTCCGATGCACTTTCCGCTCGCGGTAGACTTCCGAAGTCTTACAGGGCACACGCAGCCACACGTCAGGCAGAGTACGTTAGGCAGAGTCTAAGTCAGTCGGGGGCTCTGTCGTGTAGACGGTTCTTCGCCCTTCCCGAATGAACTCCACGATTTCATCGGCTGTGATGCCCAAATCTATACCTTCCACGTCCAGCGGAGACTCTGTCCTCGCTTCAGGTCTGATCACGAAGGTCTGCCCATCCTTGCGTCTTATCTTGACCTCGCCCTCTTTGACTGCCTGTTCCAACAACGTGGCTAGCTTTTGCCGGGCTTCTGAATACGTATACACTATCATCTAACCACCTCTATGACTCTGGCCTTCATCTGCTTGGCTGAATTGATCAGGTTCCGATCTAAAGAAATCAAGGGAGATTTGTACTTCACAGCGCACCTGATGAGATAGGCATCGTAGGCGTAGATACCAAGGGCATCGGCTATCTTGAGCGTTTCTTCCAGCTCAACATCCACGAACCGGACGGGGATTCTCCGGTAGAGCTTAACAGCCCGGATAGCTTGCTCTACTCCTATCCTCTTGCGCCTGAGCATCGCTGAAAAAGCGTTGCCAATCTCCCAATGAACCGAGGACGGAGCAATGAGGTCTGCTCCTCTGGTTAACTCAACCAAGGACTCCCTTTCCGGTTCATTGGCGATAATGGCAATAATGATGGAGGTATCAACGACGACGTCCATGTTGCGCCCTCTCTTGGCTAACTCTCAATCTGTACAATTGTACAGCTCAATTGTAGCACATTCTCTCACAATAAGCAAATCATAGAGTGTGTGGAAAACTGCTTAGAGCACCCTGCCCATTCGTGGGTTTCGTGATTAGCTCACGCGAAGACGGTAAGAACGCAAAGTACCACACCCTCGTGATGCGTTCAGTCACATTGCAAAGACCGCCCGCCAGACTTCGGAAGTCTTCAAAGGCACACTCCCACACACCCATACTCCCATACTCCCACACACCTTACCCCTTCCACACCAGGGGCAGAAGGAACCCGTGCCAATGCTCAGACCGCAGGAGGATCATCCCGTCCCAGGGAGGCAGCGTCACCTCTGTCACTGTGCTGCCGTCGTTGATCTCTGGCACCTGAGTGCCCTCGATCTTACGGAAGGGCGCGCCCAGCGGCAGTGTCAGGCTGCTGGCAGTGGCGTTGACCAGAACTAGCCCGCCCTGGTAGTCACGCCGCCATACCTGGCGGGACCCGACCTGCAAGCGCACGTCATCCAGCCACACTGTGCCGGTGGTCTCGCCCAGGCCGAAGTAGAAGCCCGCCGCTGAATCATCCCCACTGGCCACGCCGCTAAACTCGTATCGCTGCCAGGCGGTGGTCAGGGGCACGGATCCGAACCAGAGGTAGTCGCGCCAGGGATCCTCCTCCTGCTGTACCCACGCCGGTATCTCCTTCTCAGAGTCGGCCTTGGCCCAGAATGAAAGGGTGTATTGAGTGCCGGAGACGACCTCCACCGGCGAGACGTATGCGCTGACGGCCCAGTCGACGCCGGCGCTCCGGGTGACCTCGACCCGCAGCGATGAGCCGCCCTGGGCCGACGTGGCGGTGTCCAGAGAGACAGAGGCCGAGTAGCCTTCCTCCGGCCACCAGACGTCCCAGTTGCCCATGGAACCCTCGAAGGTACTGTCTCCCAGCAAATTGGGGGTCGTCAGTGGGGGTATCGCCTGGAACGCACTGCCTACGGGCTGGCCCAGGTAGGCCCGTGCCTCACCGGCGTTGTCGTATTCATCGAACCAGAGCAGACAGAGCGACCCGTGTCCGTTGGTGTTGATCTCGTAGCTGAAGTAGCCGTCGTTCAGCAGCGCCGTGGCCAGGCCGAAGCGCATCTTGCGGTAGTTAGGCACGAAATCGGGATCGTCGCAGGGGTTGTCGTACTCCCCTGGCCCCCACGGATCGGGAGCACCATCCTCCTCATAGGTCTCGATCATGGTAAGATTGGGATCCAGGGATTGCTCCATCCAATCGAAGTAGCTGCCATTCCGGCCAGGGCCGAAGACCATCTCGCGCCAGTACTCGGCGTAGTCGTCGCCGTAGCCCGTGATGGTCTCATAGTCAGCAGGGAAGCCCTCGAAGTTGTTGCCGTTGAGCAGGTCGTAGTTGGCCATGCCCCAGTTGGCGAAGATGATCTTCTCGGGGCCGATGGCGTTGCGCAAGGCCGACTCGTACCGGCGCAGGCCCTGGTTCCAGGCTAGGTCAAACGTGGTGTAGTCGGTCAGCAGCGTGTTGGACTGATCGGGGTCGATGGTGCGCGCCGTGGAATTGCCGA
This sequence comes from Anaerolineae bacterium, assembly GCA_022013675.1. GTDB lineage: Bacteria > Chloroflexota > Anaerolineae > JAKLPW01 > JAKLPW01 > JAKLPW01. The sequence goes on from JAKLPW010000322.1 coordinate 5,299, forward strand.
TGAGCCAACTCTGATCCGGGTCGCTGCGGTCCAGCAGGATGCCGTCCCAGGGGGCATTGTTCACCAGATCCACGGCCACGCGGGCGTTGTAATCGGCCCAGATCTCGGAGCCGATGGTCTCGCTAACGGCAGCCTCGGGGCAGATGGTGCTCACGTTGAGCAGCCAGCTTCCGGGCCAGAAGGTGATGTGGGCCGCCAGGCGAGTGCCCGCCGCGTGTGGCTCTGCCGGGCGGACGTAGCCGCGCTGGACGGTGAGGAGCCTATTGGCCGTGTCCACCGCCTCCACGTAGACGGTCTCGCCCTCGATGAGCACTGCATCCCCGACCATGAAGAGATCATAGTCGGCCGTGCCGTCACTCTCAGTGACCTCGGCCACGCGGAACGTGGTCGTGGCCGCATCCACCGCATCAACTAGCGTGGAGCCCACCTGTGTCAGGAACCACTCCGGCGGTACTGCCAGTACCTGGGCGTTCTCCCACGGTTCGGCGTCGGGATCGGGATTGAACGACAGCTCGCAAGCGTTGGTATCATTGAGCAGGATGATGGCGGGATTGAGGCCTCGCAAGGGAGCGATGAACTCCGAGGCCCAGTCGCCCAGGATTAGCCAATCGTAGCGGGCGATCTCATCCAGGGGCTGCTCGTAGGGGTCGGGCCACCACATGCCCAGGCGGGGAAAGGCCGGGTTCGGTTGAAATGTGCGTTGGTCAGGGACGCACTGGCCTGAAGAGCCAGTGCTGGGGCGCTGTGCCGGCACGGGCGGTGGTGAGCGGAGCGGTGACTCAGCTCTTGCAGAGGCAGGGTATCCTCGTCCCACGCAAACGACCAGAAGTAACACGGTTACCAGCGTGGCCACCAGAACCCGACATCCAAGAAGGGGATTCTGTTTTGCGATCATAGCGGTTCTCCTACAAGTGGGGCGACGAATTACCAAGAATTACCAAGCCAACCAGGGATTGAAATCCCCGTCTGAACCTGAAAAGTGCCCTCAGGCACTGGCAGACACTGGCATCCTCATGCGCAAATCGGCACCAACCAGGGATTGAAAGCCCTGTCTGAAACTGAGAAGTGCCCTCAGGCACTGGCAGGCACTGGAATCCTCATGCACAAACCAGTCCCTGATGTCGGAAGTCTTTGCTTCTGATTCGTCATGGCCTCCCCAGACTTCCGAAGTTTCTAGAAATTGTTGCTGCTTGGCTTCTGGTTCGCCTGTGGCCACGAGAGGCTCGCTGTTTTCGGTTGAAAACTTCGGAAGTCTTCACTCAGGTATGATGCTGCCTGGCTGACGCTAGCATCATCCGCCGGCAACCTCCATGATCGTCTCGACGGTCAAGTCGAGGGGAATCATGTGACCACCTTCGAACTGCGTCAACTCCGAGTCGTAGCCCATTTCGGTCAAGGCTGAGTCGAACATCACCGACGCTTCCACTGTAACTGTGTCATCCCACTCCCCGTGGAGGAGCCGAATCATGAGGCCTGGGTTCTTTCCAAGGTGTGCATCAATGCTACAAACCTCCCACAACTCCGGGTCTTCCGTCTTGAGGGACTCAGACGAACCATAGGCTCCGCCTATTCCCACGAAGGCGTCCACCCGGGCCGAAGACCCACTCTCCAGGCACTCGACCTGCTGAGGTGGCCCCCCTCGCTGCAACTCAAACTCTTGCCACAACTGATCCACACCATCCCCCAGCAGTGCGAGGTATCCTCCGATCCACGCTC
>JAKLPW010000323.1 GCA_022013675.1 Anaerolineae bacterium
AAGCCTGGGAGCATCGATCCGCACGTTGAGTTCATGGGGGAAGTATACGTACTGAAGAAGGAGGAAGGTGGGCGGCATACGCCTTTCTTTGGTGGGTACCGGCCCCAGTTCTACATCCGGACGTTGGACGTGACGGGTACGGTGGAGTTGCCCGAGGGCGTGGAGATGGTCATGCCTGGGGACAACGTGAACATGAGAGTTAGGCTAATCGTTCCGGTGGCATTGGAGCCAGGGTCGCATTTCGCCATTCGCGAGGGTGGTCGCACTGTCGGCTCCGGGATCATCACTAAGATCATTGAATAGGGTAGGAGGTTTAGGGGGGGCGGAAGTGCTTAACCCTTCCCTGAGTATATAAAAATGGCCAGGAAAGCGAATCGTATCGTCGTTACGCTCGAATGTACTGAGTGCAAAGAGCGCAATTATACGACAGAGAAGAACCGAAAAAACGACTCCGGCCGGATGACGATGAAGAAGTACTGTCGTCGGTGCCGGACTCATGCCCAGCATCGGGAAACTAAGTAACAGGACATTGGCGAAAACGCATTATTGTCTAATCTATGGCTATGTCTTGTGGTGCAAGCTGTCGCTGAACCACAATATGCAGGCATGTTCTTTGCGATAACTGGAATTCGCCAATGTCCAGTAAGTAAGTGTACTTGCGTGGCCGAGGGCCGCTGGACGGTGAGGTCACTTTGCAGGCGAGTAGCTCAATTGGCAGAGCAACGGTCTCCAAAACCGTAGGTTGCGGGTTCAATTCCTGCCTCGCCTGCCTGGCTCATGGATACCGTATCGAGGCCAGAGCTTTCCTGTGATAAGGGAAGCCCGGGGGAGTAACCCGATCCTTTGTCACGAGCTTTCAGGCTAGAGATACGGTGTCTTGAGTGTTAGGCGTATAGAGCTGGAGATATCCAGGAGCCGGATATGGCGAAAAAGAAAAGTAGGGCAAAGAAAGATAATCCTGTTGTTGCCTATCTGAAACAGACGCAAGGCGAGATACGCAAAGTTCACTGGCCCAGTCGCAAGGAGGCGATGAATCTTACCGGTGTTGTCTTGGCGGTAACTATAACCATGAGCATTTTCCTGAGTGGCATGGACTACCTCTTCGCGCAACTAGTGCGCCTGATTCTTAGCTAGCGGGTGTCGCCGAAACACTGTATCGCGTCACTTGGCCTGGCTTGAAAGCATAGTAGAGAGATGATGGAATTGAAAACGATTCCCCTTGACGAGAGCAGTGAGGGGGAAGTAAGCGTTGAAAAGAATATCGAGGAAGTCCCTATGTCGGTACTCAGGGAGACCCAAGAGGCTACGTCCGAGATCGAAGGGACTGAATCAGGGGTCGAAGAGGCTGTGTCTGAGGTCGAAGTGGCCGATCCGGAGACTGAAGAGGCTACTTCTGAGGCTGAAGGCGAGATATTACCGGAAGAAGTGGAAAAACCCGAGGGCACTGCCTGGTATGTCATTCACAGTTACTCCGGCTACGAGAACAAAGTCAGGAAAAACCTCCTCCAGCGTATTGAGTCCATGGAGATGGGAAGTGAGATATTCACTGTCGTCGTCCCGACCGAGGAAGAGGTTGAGATCAAGAATGGACATCGTCGCACATATAAAAGGCGCGTTTTCCCAGGATACATCCTCGTGGAGATGCTCCTGACGGAGCAATCCTGGTACGTGGTGCGGAACACCCCTGGTGTTACCGGTTTCGTTGGCTCCGGAAGCGAACCGACGCCGCTGCAGGACGAGGAAGTGGACAAGATCATCAAGCGTATGGAAGTGGACTCGCCGAAGATAAAAGTTGGCTTCAGGGAGGGCCAAACCGTGCGTATCACTGATGGTCCTTTCGCCGATTTCACGGGTATTGTGGATGAGCTTTTTCTGGACCGGGGCAAAGTGCGGGTGCTCATCTCAATGTTTGGACGTGAGACACCCATAGAGATGGATTTCCTACAGGTAGAAAAACTCTAGCGATCGGTCTCGGTTCTCAGTAATTGCAGTCGGTTGTTACGATGGAGGATAAATGGCAAGGAAAGTCACGGCTATCATAAAGCTTCAAATCTCGGCTGGCAAGGCAAGCCCGGCCCCTCCGGTGGGTCCGGCTCTCGGTCAGCATGGACTCAACATCATGGCTTTCTGCAAAGAATACAATGCCCGAACTGCCAACCAGGCTGGCATGATCATACCGGTGGAGATAACCGTCTACGCGGATCGGTCTTTCACGTTCATTACAAAGACCCCTCCCGCCGGCGACTTGCTTCTGAAGGCAGCCGGTGTGGAGAAGGGCTCGGCTGAGCCGAGTCGCAATAAGGTCGGAGAGGTTACCAGATCTCAGGTCAAAGGAATCGCTGAACTCAAGATGAAGGATCTCAATGCTGTAGACATAGAAGGCGCGATGCGCATTATCGAAGGAACGGCCCGCAGCATGGGAATCGTAGTCAAAGGCTGATAGCGGGATCGAGACTTCCTGATCTCGCCGAATTATTGAGCGCAGTGGGAGGGCACACCTGCCCGCTAGTACCACGGAGGAGAGACATGCCAAGACGAGGAAAGAAATATCGAGAAGCCCGAGAACGCGTTGACCCCAATCGTGACTATACCCCGGAGGAAGGTGTGCGACTTCTGAAGGAAATCGCTTATGCGAAGTTTGATGAAACGGTCGAGGTTCATATGCGAATGGGTGTTGACCCCCGACATGCCGACCAGCAGCTCCGCGCGGTAGTCAGTTTGCCGGCGGGTACAGGCAAGACTGCACGTATCCTGGTTTTTGCCGAGGGAGAGGCCCAGCAGATCGCTGAGAAAAGTGGGGCAGACTACGTAGGTAGCGATGACCTCACGAACAAGATTCAAGAAGGCTGGCTTGAGTTCGACGTGGTACTTGCCGTACCCCAGGTCATGGGCAAGGTGGGTCGCTTGGGCAAAATCCTTGGCCCGAGGGGTCTGATGCCCAGCCCCAAAGCGGGCACTATAGTCAAGGCGGAGAACCTTCCTGAGACTATTGAGGAGATCAGAAAAGGTCGTGTAGAGTTCCGGGTTGACCGTACAGGGAATCTACACATTCCCTTTGGCCGAACCAGCTTCACTGAGGAGCAGCTCCTGATAAACCTGGCTTCTGTGATGGAGACTGTGCTGAAAGTCAAGCCACCTGCTCAGAAAGGTATCTACATCCGGCGCATGGTCCTGACGAGTACCATGGGCCCGGGTATCAAGCTAGACGTGACGGCGGCCATGGGGTTGCCCGAGATACTGTAGAAAACCGGGAGCAACAGGGACAAGCTCCTTTACATGTAGAGGTCATTACCTTTGTCATAGACCGCAGGTGCACGAAAGTGTGCTTAATGCCGTCTGGTGCCTGCCGAGACAAAGACAAACGTAGGAGACCAATCAGCAGAGCCTGACTTCGGTCATGGGACAAGGCTGGTTGACCCCCAACGCGAAGTCTCTGTGTCGGCGGACACAGAGACTTTTCTCTTTGGACGTAGTAGTTAAGAAGGAGGTAGAATACATTTGGCCATTTCCAGAGAACGAAAGGAAGAGCTGGTCACGCAGTACACGAGCTTGCTTTCCGGTAGCCAGGTAGCCATCTGGGTCAATTATTCTGGCCTGACGGTATCGGCGATCACTGATCTTCGGAGCCAGCTACGAAGGTATGGCGTGGAGATGCATGTCACGAAGAACAGGTTGCTCAAGAAATCTTTGGAGCAATGTAGTTTCCCCGTGCCAGAAAAGGACCTGCTCGGTCCCACAGCGGCTGTATTCCTGGGGGAGACGATTGCTGCTCCCACTATGGTACTAACGGAATTCGCGCGTGTCAACAAGAGGACGTTTAGGATCAAGGGTGGTGTTTCCCATAATGCCATCTTGACCGCAGATCAGGTCAGCGAGTTGGCTAGTCTGCCGTCGAGAGAGGTATTGGTGGCCCAGGTTCTAGGTGGACTGCAGGCACCAATTTCTGGTCTGGTACACGTCCTTGCTGGCACTTTGCGTGGTCTGTTGTATGTCTTGAAAGCCCGTGCTGAGCAGCTTGAGGCTCCCAGTAGTTAATCCCACAAACTTGCACGAAATATGAGGAGGTCAGAAAGAATGTCTATCGTCGAGATCATTGAGGAAGTGAAGAAGCTAAAAGTGATGGAATTGGCCGAACTGGTCAAGGCTCTGGAAGAGGAGTTTGGTGTCAGTGCTTCCGCTCCCGTTGTTGCCATGGCAGCAGGCCCAGGAGTCGCAGCCAGTGGCCCAGTTGAGGAAGAAGAGGAACAGATCGAGTTTGAAGTCATCCTCAAGGAGATTGGTCCCAACAAGATCAAGGTCATCAAGGTCGTCCGTGAGTTGACCGGCCTGGGTTTGCGTGAGTCCAAGGAGATTGTGGACACCGTTCCCTCCACAGTCTTGAAAGCTCTGCCTAAGGATCAGGCCGAGGCAGCCAAGGCCAAGCTTGAAGAAGTCGACGCGGTCGCCGAAATCAAGTAGAGATCTGCAGGGGCAGGGTATCTGTGAAGTGATACCTCGTGTTGCCAGAGTGGAAGCGCGTGGTGGATGCCTTGCCCCTTATTCAACGTTGACAAACGCAGGTAACATATGTATACTTTCGTCGGGAAGCGGTATCAATTGTGACTGAAGGAGGGCCAAGAATTGTCCGTTCAGCTTAGGCAAGGAGAGTCGGTAGATAGTCTGCTGAAGCGCTTTCGAAAATCCGTGACGTCCAGTGGTATCCTGGGCCAGTTGAGGCAGAAGAGATGGCATGTTTCCAAGGGTGAACTAAGCCGCATGCAGAAGAAGAAGGGTATCCGCAGGGCTAGGCAAAAGCAGCGTAAACGCGATCAACGTAGCACGCGATAGCAATGCTAACAATATAAGGAACAGGAGTGTATATGCCAAAAAGAGAATCTACGAAGGAACAGAAGATGGAGATTGAGGGCACGGTCATCGAGACCCTCCCGAACACCTTCTTCAAGGTAAAACTAGACAACGACCATGAGGTGTTGGCGTACTTGTCCGGGAAGATGCGTAGGTACTACATCCGGGTGCTATTGGGTGATAGGGTACTGGTGGAGATATCCTCCTATGATCTTACCCGAGGCCGTATTACCTATCGATATAAGCAACAGCAACGCAGTACCGTCGCCAGGTAGAAGCCGAAAGGTTGGAGCCTTTCGGTGATTCCAACTACTTCAGTCTGGAGTGGTGTTCTCGGCCCGTTCCAGATAGCTAGCCAGTAGTTGCACGACGGCCCGGTTGGTAACCAAGGTCACTAATCCAGTTGTCAGGAATACTGCGGGCAGAACCACCACCACACTCAGTACTATAGTTGCTACCAGAAGAAGAGCTAGCAAGAGCGTGAAGAGCGGGTTGGTCACGACAAGGAGAGCTGCGTTGCGTGTGGCAAGAAGCTGTTTTTGCTCTTCGAGACTGAGTAGCATAGGGAAAAGATATATCTGTGTCGCGATCCAGTAGACGAGCACGCTCAAGAAGAATGCTTGCACCCAGATCACCCAGACTCCCTCGAAACCTCCGTAGAACCAGATGTTAGCTGCCAGTAACACCGCTACCAGAACGCCGAGCCATGCCACTAGCCAGCTTTTTACCACGTATTTCTTTGTCCCCTCCCAGAAGAGAGCAAAAGAGGCTGACTGGTCGCGCGATATTCGATGGGCATAGTAGCAGACGCCGGCAGTAGGCGGGGGGAGCAAGAAGAAGAGCAACACTATTGCAAGCCAAGGCAACTCCAGGTAGGCTGCGGCGGTGGGCAAACCGAACCCTATGCCCCACCAGGCCAGGTTGATTCCAGCGATAGTGAACAGCTCCTCATACGTGTTCTTCAAAGCCCACCAGTAGATCCTCAGTGCGTTTTTCATTCTCCTCGCTTTCTTGGACTCATTTTAAGCCTATTATAGGATTGCTGAAGGACCTGTCAAGAGGACTTCGGAAGAAAAGGGTGTTGCGGAAGAGATCAGTAGGTCTGTGCAGTCCATCGAAGACCTCCGCCTCACCCGAGGATACTTCTGGGATATAGGCGACTACAGCGTAGAGGTCTTCGTGGCCGGAGAGAGAGTCGAGACCCTGCATTTCAGAGTCTCGCCCCCAGAAGATGCGGTCCCTTCTCGGGTTACCAGCGCCGTTGTGGCAAGTAGATTGGACGAAGAAGGACGTGCGGTGGATCCGAGAATCGCCTTCTCGCCGGCAGACTCGATCCGCCCAGGCTCCACGGCCGTATACGCGGTCTATGAGTTCAGTGGTATGCGAAATGGGTTGGAGTGCCAGGAAGTGTGGCTGCTGAATGGAGAGGAAGAGGTTTCAAAGAGCTATCAGTACTCGGTCTCCAAGTCCATGCCAGAGGAGTGGGTAGGCATCGTTGACTGGACCGAGTCCCTGGCGATTCTGCCCAACAGAGGGGTCAATCACATCGGAGTCAGGTGCCAGGGCAGTGAGATGAGCTTGTATGTCAACGGAGAGCATCTGGTCACAGTTGAGGACGAGTCCTTCAGCAAGGGCGATATCGGGCTGTTTGGCACCACGTTCGACGAGGGCGGAGCCGTGCTGTGCTTCGATAACGTTAAGGTGTGGCGATTGACAGACTAGGCCCGGCTGCGCAACTTCTAGCTCTCCGCAGTGTTTTCTAAGAGTGAGAAGCTATGACATTTGGAGGAGAGGATACGTGGAAGTCGTGAAGTACGTTTGGGCCGTGGTGGCGGGCTATCTGCTGGGCGCTATCCCGGTGGGACGGATTGCCGGCAAGACACTCAAGGGTGTCGATGTCACAGAGATTGGAAGTGGAAGAATCGGTGCTACCAATGTGTTGCGCGCGGCCGGTGTGGGTGCTGCGGCTATCACTCTGGTGGGAGATGCCGCGAAAGGGATGTTGGCGACCATAGTCGGACGTCTGCTCGGAGGCACGCCACTGGCTGCGGCTCTGGCAGGCAGTGCGGCTGTTATTGGGCATGACTGCTCTGTCTTCCTTAAATGGGGGGGCGGAGTAGGCACAATTACAAGTCTCGGGGCAACAGCCATGCTGGCCGGACCGGTAGCAGGAGGCCTGGCAGCATTGGGGGCACTTGTGGTGGGTCTCTCTCGGTATTCCTCGCTGGGATCCATGGTCATTGCCATTTTTCTACCGATAGCACTCCTGGTCTCGGCATTGACTACCGGTAGCCCTACGGTCTACGTGGTTCATGGCCTGATAGGCGGAGGGGTGGCTCTCTGGGCGCTACGGCCCAACATCAAGCGGTTGCTGAGTGGAACAGAGCGTCGAATCGGGGACAAGATAAACGTCTAGGAGCAGAGAAGCGGGGAGCACAAGCGAAAGTCAGCCCGGAGAGCGTGAGTAGTATCTCGCCCTCCGGCGTTTTTGTTCCCGCTTAGATACGCAAACGGGGATCCAGGGCGTCCCGCAATCCATCACCCAGCAAGTTGAATCCCAAGACAGTAAGCATGATCGCGATCCCGGGGAAGACGACGATGTGCGGGGCAGTGAACATGGAGTAGCGTCCTTGGCCCAGCATAGCGCCCCACTCAGGCTTGGGCGGCTGCGCACCAAGCCCAAGAAAGCTCAGTCCTGCGGCGTCCAGAATCGCGGTCCCAATTCCCAATGTCCCTTGGACGATAAGAGGGGTCAGGCAATTGGGAAAAACGTTGCGAAAGAGAAGACGCAGAGGAGGCACCCCAATGGAGCGACCCGCGAGGATGTAGTCATGTTCTTTCACAGTGAGGACAGATGCTCGCACGATTCGTGCGTAGGCCGGGATGGAGACGATAGCAATAGCATAGAGCATGTTTAGCAAACCCGGCCCCAGGATGGTCACGATGGCAATGGCCAACAAGAGCGCTGGAAAAGCAAGCATGATGTCCATTAGACGCATCACAACAGTGTCTACCCATCCCCCCAGATACCCCGCAGCGGCACCAATTATAGCCCCAACGAGAATCGCTAATGAGACTGAGACTACCCCTACCTGCAGAGAGAATCGTGACCCGAAGATGATGCGGCTGAGGATATCGCGCCCAAGGTCATCCAATCCCATCCAGTGCTCCGACGATGGCGCTTGCCGACGCTTCAATATCTCCTGTATGATGGGATCATAAGGCGCAACTAGAGGGGCCAGGAGAGCCATTAGCAAGAGCACTCCGATGATGACCATACCGGCAATGGCCAGCTTGTCGCGAAACAAGCGCTGAATAGCGTCTTTCACCAGGCTGCTACGGGTTTCTCTCCGGTGAGCAAGATGCGCTAGATCACCTTTGCCCTTCTCCGCTCGAATCTCGGATGGTGTCATAAGTTAGTCTCTTTCAGTCCCATGTTCTCTACTCGTAGCGGATACGAGGATCAAGATAGGCGTACGATATGTCCACTACCAGGTTAACGATCACAAACATGAAAGCAATCATCAGGACGCTCCCCTGAACGGCAGGATAGTCCCGTGCCAGGATGCGATCCACCACCAGCCGCCCAAGTCCTGGCCACGAGAAAATCGTCTCTGTCAGGATGGCCCCGCCAAGTAAAGCGCCAATCGAAAGCCCGATCACGGTGATGATGGGCATGAAGCCATTCTTCAGCGCGTGGCGCAATAGTACGTTGCGCTCCCGCAGTCCTTTTGCTCGTGCCGTACGGATGTAATCCTGATTCAGCACTTCCAGCATGCTGGAGCGGGTCATGCGGGCGATGATGGCCAGAGGGATACTGCCCAGAGCAATCGAAGGCAGAACCAGATGGCTCAGCACATCCTTCAGAGCCTGCCAGTTGGTGGTCAGGATGCTGGTCAGGACATAGAACCCAGACATGAAGTCCAGGAAGCCGATGGCCTTAGCACCCCAGGCGGTGGCACCGAAGCTCTCGCTGATACCCCAGGCCTCAGGTAGCGACGCCAGGGGCACACCCACCGTCAAACGGGCAGAGGGAGGTAGGATTTTGAGCTTGAAGCCAAAGACGTAGGCCAGCATTAGCCCCAACCAGAAGACAGGCATGGAGACTCCGATCAAGGCAGTCACCATCGTAGCCAGGTCGAAGGCCGAGTTGTGCCGATACGCAGCCACAATGCCTGCTGGGATGCCGAACACACAGGCTACGAGCATCGCTCCCAGGGTCAGCTCGATCGTCGCCGGCAACCTCTGTCCGATTTCCTGCAGGACTGGGCGGTTGGTTCTGATAGAGCGTCCCAGATCAAGGCGCAACACGCTCTCCAGATAGCGCAGATACTGCACGGTGATAGGTTCATTCAATCCCATGCTCTCACGGATACGCGCGATGGCTTCAGGTGTGGCGCGTTCCCCCAGCATGACCTCGGCGGGATCGGCAGGAATGAGGCGCAGCATGGCAAAGACAACGATAGAGATGCCCAGCAGAACAGGCACGAGCAGCAGTATTCTACGAATGATGTATCTGGTCACTGAGAGCCTCCCAACTTCGGCGATTCACATGGAGGAGCGCACAAAACCTACAGTGCAGGGATGACCTCTCCCTGCACTGTAGGGCGATAGCTAATGACGGAACGGTTAAAGCCTATTCCGAAACTTCGCCTTTGAACCCCAGACCGAAGTAGCTCCAGTACTCGAAAGATCCGGTGTTGCCGCAGCGATTCGGATGATCCTGGTCCCAGATTCGGTCGAAGTTGTACAGCACTGCGTCGGCATTGAAGTCCGTGCCATCGTGGAACTTCACGCCCTCCCGCAGGTAGAAGGTCCACTCTAGTCCGTCATCGGAGACCTCCCAGCTCTCGGCCAGAGCAGGCTCCACCCTGGTTGAGCCATACTCAAACTTCAGCAGGCTGTCATAGACTTGAACGCCTATGTAGAATGACTCTCCGTCAGTCTCATCTGCTACGTCTAGCCCAGGCGAGTCGCCGCTGCGAGCGATGATCAGAGTGTCCGCGCCGAAGGTTGGTACGTTCCAGTAGTCGAACAAGGGACTGGCCGTGTAGCCCTGCAAAGCTGTCTTGGCCGCGTAGATCTCCATGGCGTGCACGATGGGCACTCCAGGAACTGCGCCATGGGCGACAGCGTTGGCCTCGTAGTATAACTGCTCTCGCATGACTGGATCCGTCTCAGTCTTGGCTGCCAGGAGGACCTCATACAGGCGCTGGTCCGGCGGGCGTCCTTGTGCCCATCGGCTATCCCCGCCGCCAAAGAAGGTGAACAGGTAGTTGTCGGGATCGGGGAAATCGGGCATCCAGCCCAACATGCACATGGCGTGCTCACCCTCACGGGTCTTCGCCAGATAGGTGCCCCAATCGTAGGTGACGATCTCAGCATCGAAGCCTGCCGCCGCCAGATCTGCCTGGATGGCCTCGCCCACTTTGCTAGGATCAGGATAGTACCCGCGAGAAACGGGCATGACCCAGAGATTGGTCTTGAGACCGTCGGGATAGCCGGCGTCAGCCAGCAATTCCCTGGACCGAGTGGGGTTGTAGCTGTAGTCCTCGAAGTCATCGTTATATCCCCAGAGGCTGGGCGGCATGAAGTTCTTGGCCGGGATACCAGTGCCCGGATAGAGCGCCGCTACGATAGCTTCTTTGTTGATGGCGTGGGCAACAGCCTGACGTACCCGGAGGTCTTCGAAGGGCTTCACACCATCCTCGTTGACCCAGTCCTGATTCAGGCCCACGTAGCCGATATTGACAGCCGGCACTTTGTAGACCGCAAGGTTGGGATCCGCCTCGGCGACCGGGATGTCATCGGTGACTATGTTGTACACGAAGTCCACCGTGCCCGCCTGCAGCTCCAATAGCCGGGCAGTCGGCTCCACGATGACCCGATAAACCAAATTGTCTATCGTTGGCACTGTGCCCCAGTAGTCCGTGTTGGCCGCCAGGGTGATCTTGTCGTCGGGGACCCAGTCCACAAACTTGTAGGCACCGGTGCCCACGGGGTGATACATGTAGTCCTTGCCCCATTTCTCCATGGCCGTTGGGCTGTTGATGGGTAGCATGGGGGTCGCCAACTGAGCTAACAGCGGCGCGTGATATGCATAGAACGTAAACTTGACGGTGTAGTCATCGACCTTGACGATGGATTTGAGCGTACCCTGAGGGGTAGCCCCGGCCGGAATGGTATTAGCGATGACTTTCTTGGCCACGACTGCGGCAGGAGCGGCAGCTTCCCCCGTGGGGACATCCAGCTTCCAACCGATCTCGATAAGATCGGGGTTCTCAATGAAAGCGTAGCTGGTGTCGGTGGCACTCTTGGTGTTGGTGGCCTCGACGATTTCCAGGTAGCGATTCCCATCGCCCAGCAACTTGGCAGAAATCTGGAAGAGGGTATCGCCGGCGACGACGGTGTAATCATCGGCCAATACCATTGCAGGGAAACTGCTGAGGATGAGACCCAACACTACGATTACGGCAAATACGGTTCTTCGAACTCTCATGGTATTCCTCCATTCCTCTCTAGATAGGTTGCCTGCGATCTCTGCACGCCCAGAGCGCACATTCACAGGCCACGCGGACGACAAACCAAGAAGCGTGTTCGTTTCGTTGGCATCACCCCCTTCTGTCAGCACTGAATGACCACTTGTCCTTGCCAGTAGAACTTGCCACCTGAGGAGGCAACCCGCTTGCTTCTTTGTCTTTTTGCCATTGGTCTAGTCTCGACCGGGAGGCAAGCGCTACGACGCAGGCAAGCGCTACGACAAAGAAGGCGGTTTTCCACACCAGATAGATCAACATGTATAGGTTTGTTCATAGTCCTAGTTTAACAGAGAAAGCAAGGTATGTCAAGAGGATTCTTGCCTACATAGACAGACAATTTGAGATAAGTAGTGTCGAATGTATCTCGATGCCTTCATCACCAACGCGCGTGACACCAGTGCTGCGTTGTCCGGTGGCGCGGCACATATCGAGCTGAGATGCGTACCTGAAGTAGCGAATCTTATTGGCTACGGTGATATCGAGCACCCCGGACACCTCCGCCAACACGCTTTCGTGCATCTCGGTTACCCACCGGGGTATGGCGTCGTCAGCTCGCAAGTCGTCAGATCGCGTATAGTACACGAAGTGATCCGTCTCGGCGGCCAACTCCCACTCGCCATCGGTCAGCGGTTTGGCAGAGCGGCTGAAGGGTTCTCCACCCAAGTATCGCGCGATCAGGTCGGACAGGGAGGCTACCCCGGTCACATATAGCCAGCCCAGTCCAAGAAGGGCCAGAACGAGGAGGACAATCTTTAGAACCTGCTTCAACCTCACTGGCGCGCTTCCTTCCGCTCAAACTTGCTCATTGAGTTCTTTCTGTCCCTCAAGGAACGGTGGAGGCCACTCTTGTTCCGTCTGTGCGCCTCTCTTGAATCGAAAGTCACACTTTTCGTAACCTTCGGCCAGGGTCATACTCCTGGCCAATCCCCAACCGGATGCCTTGCTCGTAACGAAGTCAAGGAAGCAGTAGAAGGGCAGAAACTCATCCGCTTCCTGGGCGTGATAGAGCTTCTGCGTGCCACATTCCAGGAAATCGTAGCCATAATCAAATTCCACGCCGTCTCCCTCAACGAACTCCCACACCCAATCCCCAGGGTAAAGACGCTCTTGGGATTTCCTTGCTTGCTCTCTTTTCGACACAATATCCTCTGGGCTCAGCGCTTTGGACGTAGAGACTGGGAGATGACTAACGCGTTCCACGACGGCGTTGTAAATGATCTTGCCCGCTTGTTCTGCTGTTTTGCCTCGCGCTTTCATAGCTTTGTAGAGCGCCAGACTCGTGGTTGACCGAACCAGATGACGCGTCATAGGGTTCTCGTCACCGCCAATGTAGGGGATTGCAGGAATCAGAGCCTCGTGTTGCTCACGGGCTTCTTTCAGGATGGTGTTGGCAAAGTCATCACCGTAGCGGCTAGCGATGAAGGGTTTCCAAGCCTGTGCGTGGTCGTCGAACAACGCGAGAATCTCCGACTTTCGAGACATGTAGTACTCTCTGCCTGCCTGTTCAGTCATTCCTTTAGCTCCAAACAGCTCAGGTCGGGTGCATGCGCTGGTTAGGCGCATACCTCACCTAAAAACAACCACTCTCACTTCGTTATCACCACAAAACGCATTCCCCGCTTACTGCACCAGTTCCTCGCGGCTTCGTGCTTGCGGATAGTGTTCGGATTGTTGATGAATTGGCAGCCTTTGACTTCGTGCAGTTCCTTAGCTCCGTCAATGCGTTGGATGAGAAAGTCGGGCCGGTAGCCGCGCACGTTGCCTGCCTCGGTGACGTACTGGATCGTGATACCGTGATTCTTCGTCCACTTGGCGACCGTTTTATTTCGCTCCAGCTTTTTCATATACTGGAGTTCCCACGACGAGTCGTAACGCTCGACAGAGTATGCGCTTTTGGTCGGGTTCTCAAAATCGCCACGTTCACTGGTCGGCATCTTCAGCCTCCGATTTGTGCGTCACAATGCTGGCCACGAGACCAAGCCGGTTCTTGAAGTAAGACGCCATCTTGTGGCGGCGCTTGATCGCACGCCGCAACGCCTCTACGCTGGCCGTGCCCACTGTCTTGCCGCCTAGCATTTTCTTGCTGACGTGGCTCATCAGCACGCCGTACAAATAGCCCAACTCGTGCGAGCCGATTCCTTCTTCGGCCAGCAAGTCGGCAGCCAGGTCACG
>JAKLPW010000324.1 GCA_022013675.1 Anaerolineae bacterium
CACGATTGCCGAAACAAGGAGTACCTGCCAGGGAGCTATACCCCGCAGCCTGCCGGGCAGCCGCAGCCTGCAGGGCAGCCGCAGCCTGCAGGGCCACCGCAGCCGTGTGCGGGACAATAGCAATGCTATGCCGGCCAGTATCAAATTCGCGGCCAGCAGTAGGAGGTTCTTGAACTGGTAAGCGTAGAACATGCGCCCGTCGGCGAAGGCCTTGGGTGCCTGGGCCAGGTCAAGCATCACCCGTTCGGCCAGTGGGATGACTCTGTCGGACATCAGTAAGCTGAGACCTAGCACCAGAAGGAGCAGCAGGCCCGCGCCCAGGGATGCCAGTCCAATCCAGCCGATGGTTCCTGAAAGCGCTTTGTGATGGAGTCTCTCTTTCCACTCCCTGCTGATAGCGTTCGCCCCGATGCCAGCCATGACTGCAACACAAAGCGTGTACGGGAAGATCCAGCGAAATGGAGAGTGAAGCTGGTTCACACCCGGCAGACAGAACACGAGCGCGTAGAGGGGCGTCCCGAAGACGAGCAGGAGCGATGTAACCGCTAAGACTGAAAAGAAGGTGGTGTAGCGATTGCGGTCCTTAAGAATCGCGATCAGGGCCAGAGCGAGGGGTAGAATACCAAGATAGCTGGCCCCCTCGACGTAGTTCTTGATCCCCCAGTCGATGGTGTCAATCGATTGGCCCAGGGCATCGCGGGTTGCCGGGATGATCGCTCTGGCCAGTGGGTCCCAGTAGCTGTGATGAGTGGGGTTTCCGAAGAAGTCTGGCACGAAGAAGGCGATGATGCGACGCCAAGGGTACGCCCACCCAACAACTTGTTGATAGGAAGTGGACCCGACCCTGAAATTGTGCTGGACCAGTTCGAAGAGAGGAACAAGCTGCACTGCTCCCAGGCTGAAGCCCACCAGAACCATGCCGAAGAGCCACCCTGCCACGTGCACAACCCTGGCGGCGTCACGCTGTTTCCACCAGAGTGAGATCAGACGCGCCAGGGAGTAGAAGGCCATCACCAGAAGGTTGTAGTAATAGAGTTCTGGATGGCCGGCCAGGCACTGCATTCCCAGGCCGAAAGCTCCCAGCAGGAACCCAGGAATGAGATTCACGGCTTTGTGATGCCCCGATTCTGCCTTGCGTATGATCAACTCGATGGCCGTCAAGAGCAAGGGCAGCCAGGCGGCAGCCGCGATTATCATGGTGAAGACCACGCTGGTGACGAAAAAGCCGCTGAAGGCATAGGTGATGCCCGCGATGATGCTTCCGAACCGCCCGACGCGAATCGTGCGCAGGTAGATATACATGAAAGTGCCCGCGAGCCAGAGTTGTAGCAGCGTGAATACCCCATAGGCCTGGGCCAGAGGCAAGATGTAGAAGATCAGGCTGAGGGGATACATGGCAGAGTGTTGCCCGGCGGCCAGAAATGGAACTCCCGCCAGGATGTTCGGATTCCAGAGCGGGATGCTGCGACTCTCGATGGACTGGACGATGAAACGCTTCCAGACGTAGTTCTCCAGGATGAGATCGCTCAACAGTCCGTTGTGTGGTACCCCGACACCCAACTCAGGCGCAAAGGTTTTCCACGGCTCCCAGGCGAAGAGGTTATCGGCAGGCAGCAGCGTCTTCCCGCCCAGGAGTACCGGCCAGAAGAAGACGGCCAGCAATAGCAACAATCCTATCAACAGAAGCACGTCTGGGCGACGATTGGTGCGGTTCAAGTGGCGCTCTCCCATCTTGTGGTGAATACGAAACTCGCTGTGATTATACGTTAGGGGGCAAGAGTTGACAAGTGGCATGGAAGGCAGTATACTATGTATGAAAGGAAGGGGCATCATGAGTGTAATGGTGATGCTAAGAGAATATGGTGTGAGCGAGCACTGGGGCAAGTTTTGCCTGGGTGCTCTTTTTGTGTCTTCGTCTGTTGGGATGTGTTAGCAGGATTGGGACAAACCAGGTGATGGGTTCATAACTACTATATATGTAACGGAGGTAGGGATGGATTCGGCAATGATCGGCAAGATCCAGAAGGCCAAACGCTACGCCCAGGAAAAGGATCGGATCGTCTTCGATGGCTTCGAGGTTACGATGAAGGGGGATCACGGTACGTACACCGTGACGTATGATCAGGGAAAGTGGCAGTGTGGCTGTCGTTTTTTCTCCAGCCATGGAGTGTGTAGCCATACGATGGCGTTGGAACGGATCTTGCGGGGGATGTTGATTCCCGAAAGGGGGGCACTGGAGGAATCCCCCGTGTCGATGGCGGAGGTGAGTCAGTCATAGTATGTGAACTCCGCCGGTAAGCTAGCTTAACCAACCCGGTAGCATGGGCCTGTCAGGTTGGGGCATGTTTGTCATGTCCCTGGGCAGGCTTGTGTTGGCTGGTAGACCTGTATGGGGCGCGGTGTACCCGGCAGGAGGGCAGTGGGAAACGATAGGTAATCTTCGGTGTGGTAGTGAACTGGAGGGAAACGAACGGTGCGGCAAATCACTGTCATTGGAGCTGGTTATGTTGGTCTGGTAACGGGAACCTGCTTTGCAGACCTGGGCAATAGGGTTATCTGTGTAGACATTGATGAGGAGAAGATCGAGAAGCTCAAACGGGGGATCATACCGATCTACGAGCCTGGCCTGGAAGAGATGGTACGCCGCAATACCCAAGCGGGTCGCCTGAGTTTTACGACCTCATATCAGGAGGGCATTGACGGGACCGAGTTTGTGTTCATTGCAGTGGACACGCCTTCAGGATCGGATGGAGAAGCTGATCTGCGCGCGGTTCGCTCAGTAGCTCGAGGGATTGCGGAAGTCATGGATCACCCCATCATCATTGTGAACAAGAGCACCGTCCCCATCGGCACCGGGGATCTGGTTACGGACATCATCCTGAAGCATCGGACGAAGGAAGTACAGTTCTCGGTGGTTTCCAATCCAGAGTTTCTGAGGGAAGGTTCAGCAGTCACCGATTTCCTGAATCCCGACCGGATCGTGCTGGGCGCGACGGATAGTGAGGCGGCGGAGCAGGTAGCTCATCTGTATCTCTCCTTGCGAACGCGCATACTGATTACTGATCTGCGCACAGCAGAGATGATCAAGTACGCGTCCAATGCTTTTCTGGCCAGTCGCATCTCATTCATCAATGAGATCGCACTGATTTGTGAGCGTATGGGGGCCGATATAAAGGAAGTGGCCGCCGGGATGGGCTATGACAAGCGCATCGGCCATGCCTTCCTGGACGCGGGTGTTGGTTATGGGGGAAGTTGCTTCCCCAAGGATGTGAAAGCCCTGGCGCACATGGCCGCCATTCACGGCTGCCACCCACAACTTCTCCGAGCCGTGATGGAGATCAATCGCGATCAGCGTCGCCGCGTGGTGCACATGCTGCGCCAACTGTTGGAGGGCCTGGAGGGGAAGGTCGTGGGTGTGTTAGGGTTGGCCTTCAAACCCAACACGGACGACATGCGGGACTCTCCCGCTGTGGAGATCATTCACCTGCTGCGGAACGAAGGGGCTACCATCCGGGCCTACGATCCTGCCGCCATGGAGAATGCGCGCCAGATGCTTCCTGATGTTACCCTCTGTGATGATCCCTACGAAGTCGCCAGTGGTAGTCACGCCTTGCTCCTGGTGACGGATTGGAACGAATTCAAGCACCTTGACTTGCTTCGTATCAAGGAGACCATGAAGGAGCCTGTGATTGTGGACGGCAGAAACATCTGGGACCCGGCCACCATGCAGTCACTGGGGTTCACCTATAGGGGCATCGGGAGAGGATACGGGGAGAACGGATGGGAGCACTGAGCGTTGGGGTGGACATCGTCGAGATAGCCCGCATCGGTGCTGCTGTCGAGCGGTGGGGGGAGCGTTTCCTGGAACGAATCTACACGCCCGCGGAGATTGCCTACTGTCGTGGGCGTGTGTCCGAGTTGGCGGCACGCTTCGCGGCCAAGGAGGCGGTGTCCAAGGCCCTGGGAACCGGCATATTCGGCCTGAGTTGGACCGAGATAGAAGTGGAGGCCGATTCTCGGGGTAAGCCGTTGGTGAAGCTGCGCGGACGGGCTGCTGATCGTGCGGAGTTCCTGGGACTGCGCGATTTCGCCCTTTCCTTATCGCACTCCAACGATAACGCGGTGGCTTTCGTGGTTGCAATGTAGGATGGATTCTGCCACGAATTACACGAATTTACACTAATTCTTGTATCACCTCAATATTTCGGGGCATTAGATTCAGTAGATTTGAATCTGGGTTCGTAGTGCGCACTTTAGTGCGTTTTCACGGCGCTGAAGCGCCTACTACGAACAGAATCCAAGAGATGGTTCTCAGTGCCGAGCACCCCAACCGCGTAAGTCCTTTCGTTTGATTCGTGGCGAGAAGCTGGCTATTGTGGCCTCGAGCCGAACAGGTCTGTGAGGTCCTTCTTAACCCCTTCGGGAGTAAGTTCGCTGCTGCCCATATCCTTATAGAACACCTCATCGTATGGTCGCGTGCGCAGGACGATGGGCATGGGGACGGCGTGGCC
>JAKLPW010000325.1 GCA_022013675.1 Anaerolineae bacterium
CTCGACGCGGGCCAGCCGAGCCTGCTCCTCTTGCACCTGCTGCTGGAGCTGTACCTGCTTCATCCGCAACATGCCCCGGATCTGCTCTGAAGGCAGGTCGCCGTCAAGCAGGCGGGCGACCTGGGCCAGCGAAAGGCCCAGGTCCTTCAGTGCCAGGATGCGGTGGAGCCGAGGTAACTGGGCGGCCGAGTAGTAGCGGTAGCTGGTGAAGCGGTCTACTTCGGCCGGCTTGAGTAGGCCGATCTCGTCGTAATAGCGCAGTGTCTTCACCGCCACCTGGCTGAGTTTGGAGAACTCACCGATTTTGAACATCTTTCACTCTCCGTGCACGTCTCGTGATTGAAGGCCTTCATACCCTATTATACACCATCCAGCGACGGGAGAGTCAAGTCCCAGTTTCGCCCAGTAGGGCCATTCGTAATTCACCGCCGAGAGCGCGAAGATCGCCGAGAAGACCAAGTATGCCTCAGCGCCCTCCGCGTGCTCTGCGGTAAGATAAAGCCATCCATTCGAGTATTTACTCACGCAAAAGGGCGAAATCATCCTCGTTTTACCCCCCAGGGGTATTGACAAATGGATTATCCCGTGATATAATATAGGCGAACGTTCGCGCGAACGTTCGCCTTCTGATCCACAGGGGAGTGAAGAAGAGTGCCAAAGCGGGTAACCCTCAAAGACGTGGCCGCCCTCGCGGGAGTCAGCTACCAGACGGTCTCCAAGGTCATCAACCACAAGGCCCAGGTGACCGAGGACACGCGCCGTCGTATCTGGTCGGCCGTTGAAGAGCTGAGATACCGCCCCAACGTAATCGCCCGCAGTCTCCAGGGAAACCGTACTCGCACCATCGGGTTCACCATCCGTTCCATGTCTCAAGGCATCTCTGATCCATTCCTCAATGAACTCCTCACCAGCATGGTCGAAGCCGCTGGTAGGCATGAATACGATGTGCTCGTGTCCGTCACTGAACCAGGCGACCGTGAGATGAATACCTACGAGCGATTAATCAAGACCGGACGTATCGATGGGCTCATCGTTGACGGCACAACCCGACGCGATGAGCGGTTGGCTTATCTCTCCCAGGAGAAGTTCCCCTTCATCGCCTTCGGACGCAGCGAACTGGATATGGACTTTCCTTTCGTGGATGTGGACAACTTCACCGGCATGTATCAGGTCATTGAGCACCTCATTGCCATGGGACACCAACGCATCGCCTTCGTCGGCCTCTCTCCAGAACCGCCCTCTGGACACGACCAGCCGGCCTCCGAAGACTTATCTCAGCAATCATTCTGTGCGTACGAGCGGCGTCGAGGATATGAAGCTGCTCTAGCGGCACATGACATGCCTCTGGACCCCGACCTAATTTTATCCAGCCAGATCCGGGAAGAGGGAGGATACCAGGCAGCAGTCTCTCTGCTAGACCGGACTACTCCTCCTACAGCAGCAGCGTGCTGCAGTGACCTGGTGGCCTTGGGGTTCATGAGAGCCGTCCGAGAGCGAGGAATGGACGTGGGCCCCCGCCTGGCAGTGTCGGGTTTCGACGGCATCCCGCTATCAGCCTACACTCATCCTCCCCTCACCACGGTGAAACAGCCCATCAAGAAGATAGGCGAACTGCTGGTGAACACACTCGTCCATATCATTGAGAGTACAGAATTGCCTGAGAGGCAGATCCTTCTGATGCCGGAGCTAATAGTGCGCCAATCCACCACTGGGTGGGCATAACGGGAAATGACGGTGGGGCCCATCCATCGGCCAAGAGAGTTGGGCCCCACCGCCTGCAGGAAGAGAAGGCCTTCAAGAAAAGAAGGGCTTCAGGAAAAGAAGGCCCGAAACAGAGACATCGACTAATGCCATTGCCAGGCAAGAACATTGAGTCTGGACGACCCGTCCCTTTGGACGCTCTTTACTTCCTGAGGAGAGATTGTACCACATACCCGGTAAAGGGCAAAGCCGAGAATGTTCAAAAGACCTCGGAGGTTTGTCGCGCGCAAGGAAGTGCAATATCTCACTAGAAACCTCCGAGGTCTGGTGAATGAGGAGACATGAATAGACCCATGGGCATCAAAACATTCATCTTCGATCTAGACGGCGTGCTGACCGACACAGCAGAGTATCACTACCAGGCATGGCAGCGCCTGGCCGATGAGGAGGGCATACCCTTCTCGCGTGAGGAAAACGAGAACCTCCGCGGCATATCGCGGCGTGATTCCCTGGAATACATGCTATCGAGGGCCGCGCGACAGGCAACGGAAGAGCAGATACAGGAGATGATGGAACGCAAGAACCGCTACTACCGCGAGCTAATTCAGGGCATGAGGGCCTCTGATCTCCTGCCAGGCGCGGCAGAGCTATTGGAGGAAACCCGTCAGGCTGGCTTCCGTATCGGCGTCGCCTCCGTCAGCAAGAACGCCCGCGACGTCATCGCCAGCCTGGAGTTCGAACCCCTGGTGGACGCCATATCCGACGGCTACAGTGTGGAGCGTCACAAGCCGGCTCCCGATCTCTTCCTGCACGCCGCCCAGCAGTTAGACACGCCTCCCGGCCAGTGCGTCGTCGTGGAGGACGCAGCTTCGGGCATAGAGGCCGCGAAAGCGGCCGGAATGTGGTCCGTGGGCCTTGGGCCAGTAGAGCGGGTGGGAGAAGCCCAGGTCACCTTTCCCAGCCTGGCAGGGGTGAGGCTGACAGACATCATGACCGGGCTTATGTCGAGCATCCAAGCATACCAGGGTGATACTTGTGATGACGTGTCAAGTGACAATGACGGAACCGCTAAAGCGGTTACTACCAACGGTGGAACCTCTGAAGAGGTTACTACTAACGGTGGAACCTTTGAAGCGTGTAATACCAACGGATGGCTCGTCCGCGAGCACGCTTTCGACCCGGCTCAACAGCATCACAAGGAGACGGTTTTCGCCCTCGGCAACGGCTATCTCGGCACACGGGGCACTTTCGAGGAGCGCTACCCGGGCGACCGCCAGGCGACGCTGATCAACGGCGTCTTCGACGACGCCCCCGTGGTTTACACCGAGCTGGCCAATGCTCCCGACTGGCTCTCTTTCCACTTGATCATAGAGGGAGAGCGTTTCAGCATGGAGCGCGGCAGGATACTGGCGTACGAGCGCATCCTGGACATGCATCGGGGTCTTCTGAGACGTACTCTGCGCTGGCAGAGTCCTGGCGGCCACACCGTTGATATAGAGATCGAGCGCTGGGCTAGCCTGGCCGATCCCCATCTCTGCGCCATTCGATACAGTGTCACATTGGTGGACTTCGAAGGATCGGAGGAACCGCTGAAGCGGTTACTACCAACGGTGGAACTGCGGGCCGGATTCAACAGCATGGTAGATAACGAGGGATTGACGCATTGGCATCTCGTTGGGCAAGGCAACCCGGATGTGAGTTCCTGCTATCTGCATAGCCGCACCCGCCACACGCGCATTGACCTTTGCCAGACGGCTCACCTTGACGTGGAAGGCGTCGAGGACATTTGCTACAGAGGCCAGGACTGCGACGGGTATCCGGCCATCAGCGCCTCCTTCCATCTAAGCCCTGCACAAAAGATCACGGCTACCAAGCTGGTGGCCACCTACACCACGCGCGATACCGACTCGCTGCTAGCTGAGGCGCTGGGCAAACTGAAGGCGGCCACCGCACGAGGATACCAACGACTGAAAGCGGATCACATGGCCGCGTGGCGCGAGAACTGGGAAGCCAGTGATGTACTCATCGAGGGAGATGACGAGGCCCAGAGAGCCATACGCTTCAACCTCTTTCAAGCCCTGGCTGCCGCCCCACGACAGGATGACCGTATCAGCATCCCCGCCAAGACACTGAGCGGCTTCGGCTACCGGGGGCACGTCTTTTGGGACACGGAGATATTTATAGTTCCTTTCCTGACTTTCACACAGCCAGACCTGGCCCGAAATCTGCTCATGTACCGCTATCACACTTTGTCGGGAGCTCGCCGCAAGGCAGCCAACTCGGGATACGAAGGCGCTATGTATGCCTGGGAGAGCGCCGCAACGGGTGACGAGACTACGCCGCGTTGGGTGCCGCTCAAGGACGGAGAACTGCTGCGCATCTGGTGCGGCGACATCGAACTCCACATCACCACCGACGTGGCCTACGCCGCCTGGAACTACTGGCAGACTACCGGCGACGATGACTGGATGCGTCGCTACGGGGCCGAGATTTTCCTCGACACCGCCATCTTCTGGGCCAGTCGCGTCGAGGAAAACGCGGAACTGGGTTGCTACGAGGTCCGCGACATCATCGGCCCGGACGAGTACCACGAACACGTGGACAACAACGCCTTCACCAACCGCATGATCCAATGGCACCTGGAAACGGCACAGGATGTGCTGTCCTGGCTGCGGCGAGAAGACCCGGCTCGGGCGGCGGAACTGGAGCAACAGCTCGACCTGACGCCTCCCCGGCTGAATCGCTGGGCCGACATCGCCAGCCACATGCTGGTGCTTCACGATCCGGAGAGCGGGCTTTTCGAGCAGTTCGAGGGCTTCTTCGCCCTGGAGGATGTGAACCTGGCCGACTATGAGCCACGCACGAGATCCATGCAGTCCATCCTGAGCGTCGAGGGAGCCAACCGACGGCAGGTGCTGAAGCAACCCGACGTACTGGCATTGCTCTACATGCTGCCCGACGATTACGACCGGCAGACGCTGCGGACCAACTGGGACTACTATGCCCCTCGTACCGATCACACCTATGGCTCGTCCCTCGGCCCGGCAATTCATGCCATCCTGGCCTGCAAACTGGACATGCCGGAGGAGGCGTACGAGCATTTCATGCGGGCCGCCCTGGTGGACCTGAAGGACGTGCGCGGCAACACCGCTGATGGAATCCATGCCGCCTCCGCGGGAGGAGTGTGGCAGGCCGTCATCTTTGGCTTCGGTGGCGTCCACATGACTCAGGAGGCTCCCGTCGCCACACCGCGCTTGCCGGCGGGCTGGCAGCGGCTCAAGTTCCGTCTCCAACACCGAGGAGAGTGGCACGAATTCGACCTGAAGCAGTAGCTAATCGACATACCGGGGGTGATTGCCTGATCCTTTCAATCGCCCCGAGCGGATCGTCCAGCGCCCATACCGCATTCATCAGAAGTGGCCCGCTTGTGCCACGCTCAATATCTCGACCGAACCACGGCATGGGAACCAGTAAGAGGAGGAGGTGAGGTCACATCGCCAATAAGAAAGAAGAAAGCAGTCTCAGTCAGATTTATATCGTCGGACGAATAATCAAGATTCAGGAGGAAGAAAGAAAATGAATAAGAAGTGGTACAGTTTGTTTAGCCTGCTGCTGGTGGCGATCCTGTTGTTCACCGGCTGCGCCAAGAAAGAGGAACCCACAGCGGTACCTCCTAAGCCCACCACAGCTCCAGTAGTACCCCCAGTGGTACCGGAGTTACCGGGGGAGAAACCGAGCAGCTTCACCAAGTTCGCGGTCGAGGACGGCGCGCAGATCGTCTTCTCCGGCTGGGGCGACGAGACCGAACAGAACATCTACCGTGACTCCATCAAACGCTTCAACGAGATCTACCCCAATGTCACGGTCGACTTCCAGCCCATCCCCGCCGACTTCCAGACCACCATCAAGGCCCGTATGGCGGGCGGCACGGCTCCCGATGTCTTCTACGTCGACGACCAGCTCATGGCCGCCTTCGGCTCCACGGGACAGCTTCTGCCCCTGGACGACATCATGGCCGAGGCAGACGTCACTCGCTCCGACTTCATCGAGGCCCTGCTCACCATCTTCACCTACCAGGGTAAGACCTACGGCCTCCCCAAGGACTGGGGCACGCTCGGACTGGTCTACCTGCCCAAGGTCTTCGCCGAGGCAGGCATCGCCGAGCCTACCGCCGACTGGACCTGGAACGACCTCAAGGCAGCAGCCGAAACCATCGCTGCCAAGACCGACTACGCCGGCTTCTGCATGAACGCCGACTGGGCCCGCTTCGCTCCCTTCGCCTTCGGCGCAGGCGGCTCCTACACCAACGCCGACTTCACCCAGGGCGCTCAGAACAGCCCTGAGGTCGTCAGCGCCGCCGAGTTCGTCGTCGGTATGTACAACGACGGCTCGCTGGTCACTTCCGCCGACGTGGGTGCCGGCTGGGCCGGCGAGGCCATCGGCAAGGAACTCGTGGGCATGACCTACGAGGGCGGATGGATGGTCAACTACATGCGCCAGGACTACGCTGACGTAGAGTGGAAAGCCGTCCCCCTGCCCAAGTCTCCCGACGGCAAGGCCGCCGATGTCATCTTCACCAACGCCATCGGCATCAACGCCCACACCAAGTACCCCCGCGCGGCCGCGGCCTTCCTCATCTTCGTCACCAGCCGCGAGAACCAGGCCGAGATCGTCAAGACCGGCTTCGCCTACTCGACGCATCCCGACCAGGTTGACCTCGTGGTAGATCCCAACGACGCCGCCATCGCTCAGGGCGGACTCGTGGGTCGCGTGGCCTACTGGGGCCCCTGCACGGGTCAGATCAACGACACCATCAGCCAGGCCCTCAACCGCGCCTACCTGGGCGAGCAAACTGTCCAGGAAGCGCTCGACCAGGCCAAGCAGGAAGCTGACGAGATACTAGAAGAGTGTGGCGCGCCAGTCGCCAAGCCTCCGGCTGAGAAACCACTGAGCTTCACCAAGCTGGATGTCGAAGACGGCGCACAGATCGTCTTCTCCGGCTGGGGCGACGAGACCGAACAGAACATCTACCGTGACTCCATCAAGCGCTTCAACGAGATCTACCCCAATGTCACGGTCGACTTCCAGCCCATCCCCGCCGACTTCCAGACCACCATCAAGGCCCGTATGGCGGGCGGCACGGCTCCCGATGTCTTCTACGTCGA
>JAKLPW010000326.1 GCA_022013675.1 Anaerolineae bacterium
GGCAAGGGGAGACAAGCAATGAGGCTCGTCTTTGCACCGCTTTTATAGTATCGAGCTTCCCGCTATTGACAACTTGTAGTCATCTCATGTATAATGTAGTCACATTGAGCAGGAGGTGTGGTGTGATTCAGACCAGAGCGGGAATTCGAGAATTGAAGAGACGCTTGAGCGTCTATCTACGCCGGGTTGAGGCGGGGGGGACAGTAATCATCACCAAACGGGGTCAGCCCGTTGGGCGTATTGTGCCTTGGTCCCAGTCCGCAGAGGCGCAACTTGAGGCATTGAACCAGGCTGGGGTGATCGCCTGGAGCGGGAGGAAGCTGCAGCCTTTGGTTCCAGTGGCCCAGGCCAAAGGAGACCGAACGGTGGCTGACCTGCTTTTGGAGGATCGGGAGTGATGCTATATCTGGACGCAAGCGCGTTGGTCAAACGCTACATTGCCGAGCCTGGGACGTTCGAGGTGGCGCAGGCCATTACCGAAGCTTGTGTCGTTGGCACCTCAATCATCAGCCGGGCAGAGACGGCGGCGGCTCTGGCCAAAGCCGTTCGCGTGGGCACGCTGACCCGAGAGGCGGCGGCCTCGGTTCTACAAGTATTCCGCAGCGACTGGCCGAATCTGGTACGAGTGCAAGCGACGGAGATGCTCATTGCTCGGGCCGATACCCTGGCCTGGGAACTCGGATTGCGCGGGTACGATGCCGTTCATCTGGCATCCGCGCTGCTGTGCAAGGATAGCATGGGGCAGGAAGTGACTGTGGCCACTTTTGACCAGCAGTTGTGGGCAGCAGCCGAAAGAAGTGGGCTGATTCCTTTTCCCGACGATCTTCCTGGGATGCTGGCTGCTTGGAGGACTGGCGTATCGTGACGCGAGCTAAGAGTTTGGGCAGAGAGATCTAGATTGATGGAACTCAGCGAATAGCTGTTTCTCAGGGGACTAGCTAGTGGGCAAGGGCAATCACAGGGCCAGGGCAGATCATCCTTCCGTGAGGTGCTCACTCTTTTTCTTCATACCAGGCGTGGAAGGACCGTTTTCAGGAAAGCGATGAATCCGGCAGGCGAGAGGATCTGTACTCCTCGATACTCCCCAAGATCGAGCAGATGTCGATCCCCGCTCACAATGACAGTAGCCTCCCCCGCGAGGGCACACTCCAGATAGCGATCATCGGTTGGGTCACGCGTGATCACGGATAGTTTCTCTGATGGCTCCACCTCGATCGCTTGCCTTCGGAGCAGACGCAAGAAGCGTTGAATATCATTTTCGGGCAGGCTATACCTCTCTTGTAGCCGAGGGTAATGGAGAACGCGCTCCAATTCCTGAAGAATCGCGAGAGAGACAACCACGTCGAACTTCTCTTCTTTCCAGTACGCAAGGATCTTAGCCGGAGATCCTCGTTCGGAGATGAACCCGCTCACGAAGACATTAGCATCAAGTACGATTCGCATTTTGTGTCTTACTCAATCAGGGAACGGCGAAGCGAACTCTGGGCCTCTAGTACATCCTGCATGACCTGATCCGGATCCGCATTCGGATTGGCAGCCTGAATTTTCCGGATGGTCCCGAACATCTCTTCACGTTCCTCTTTCCATCGACGATATACTTCCATGGGGACTACGACTGCGGCAGGTTGCCCGTGCCTGACGATGACGTAGTTCTCTCCCTCATATTTCACTCGGTCTACAATGTGAGCCAACTGTTTGCGGGCCTCAGTTATACCTAGTCTCCGCTCCATACTGCGATCTCCTTGTGACATGCGACCTCTGTATTTGCCGTACCTTACGTACATAATATACAGAAAAACGAATCGAGTGTCAAGCGAGACCTTCCGGGTCTTCCTGACCTGCATCCGCGTCGTGAATCCCAGCCAGGATCCACGTGTCCAGGATGTGCTGAACACCGCCCACACACCCACACCCCCACACTCCTTACTTCAGTACGACCAAGCAACAAGCTCTCCCATTTCCTACTGCATGTTCCCACACCCCATCTTTTTTGCATATTGACCCATTCAATGCTACAATACCACCTATTGGAGGGCTCCTGTCGGCGCTCCTTTGGTTTTCTATTGCTTACGTCGGTTTTCTGCTAACCCTTCCACGCGAAGAGAAAATTGCTTATGAAGCGATTTCGTTTATGGGTCGGAATGGGCATCAGTATCATCTGTCTGGCGCTGGCGCTGAGGGGAGTAGATTTCGAAGGGCTGGGTCAGGCCCTTCAGTCTGTCCGCTGGCCCTACCTCGTGCTTGCTTTCAGCGCCCTGTTGCTGGCAGTTTGGCTCCGGGCGGTGCGGTGGCGTGTGCTCTTCTATCCCCAGACGGGCCTCTCCCTTTCGACGCTATTCTCAATCATCAATATCGGCTATCTCTTCATCAACGTGCTGCCCGCCCGTGTAGGGGAATTGGTGCGTGCCTATCTGGCCGGGGAAGTGCTGGGGACGGGAGCGCCGCGCGCCTTGTCTACCATTGTGCTCGAGCGGGCGCTAGATGTGCTCACGGTAGTACTTCTGCTTCTGGGTTTGGCCCCCTTCGTGCCCCTGCCACCGTGGGCAGTACGGGCGGGCTTATTGGCCGGAGCAGGGGCCGTCGTCATGATCGTGGTGATGATAGTCATCGCGTTGAACAGAGAACGAGGCGTGCAGCTGGGAGAATGGCTGGGGCGGTGGGCTCCCGAGCGGTTCCGAGTCCCGTTCACAGCGGCCTGGGCGTCACTTATTGACGGCTTCGCCGTCGTGAGAGAGCCAGGCCAGTTTCTGCGAGTAGTACTCTTGTCGATGGCCATTTGGGCCATATCGGCCGTGGTCAACTACTGTGTACTCGTAGGTTTCGCATTGCCAGCACCACCAACAGCCGCGGTTCTGGTCCTGTGCATCGCTGCGCTGGGCATGGTGATCCCTTCCTCGCCGGGATACATTGGTGTGTTTGAGTATCTAGTCGTTCTGACATTGTCCCTCTTTGGGATAGACAAAGAGTTGGCTCTTAGCTACGGGCTGGTGTTGCATGGCGTAAACTATGTGGGCTTGAGTCTCCTGGGTGTAGTAGGGCTCTGGAAAGAAAGTCTATCCTACGCCGACGTGCGGGGGAAAATGCAGAAGGTGCCCATGGATGAAGAAGTGGGGGCTTCGAGCTAGGCCAACTTGGCAGAAATCCTCCGCGAGTTTCCTGCTCTGAGGGGATCGTCAGATCCCCGGCTAGAGCGCTGGTCTTACCACAGCATACTTGTCCTGAGCGCGCCGGAGGGCCTCGGGGATCCGGCGATACCTGGCGAACGCTCCCAGTGAGGGGGTTCTGCCGTCTTGTACTGGTCATTGACGAGTAGTGCCGGAATTGATGAAGCAGATTATCAGAGGCGACGGGCGATGAATCGTGTACTAATCACAGGCGGAGCGGGCTTCATCGGCAGCAATCTGGCCGACAACCTTCTGAGTGAGGGTCACCAGGTGACGGTGTTCGACAGCCTCGCTCGAAAAGGGGCGGAACGAAACGTCGAGTGGCTGAGAGTGAGACATGGCGATGCCCTGAGGATGGTTCATGGCGATGTCCGGGACTACGACTCATTGGCAGAGGCTGCCCGAGGAGCCGAGATCATCTACCACTTCGCCTCGCAGGTAGCCGTGACTACCTCGGTAACCGATCCTCGGACCGATTTCGAGGTTAACGCCCTGGGAAGTTTCAATGCCCTGGAGGTGGCGAGGAAACTAACGACGAATCCCATCTTTGTCTTCACCTCCACCAACAAGGTCTACGGAGCTATGGAAGACGTAGTGGTGATTGAGAAGGAGACCCGCTACGAGTACCGGGATTTTCCTCAAGGCATCGATGAGTCACGACCTCTGGACTTTCATTCGCCCTACGGCTGCTCCAAGGGGGCAGCGGATCAATATATCAGAGACTACGCCCGTATCTACGGTCTGAGGACGGTAGTATTTCGCATGTCCTGCATCTATGGTCCCAGGCAGTTCGGCGTCGAGGATCAGGGCTGGCTCGCCCACTTCATCATCTCTGTAGTCCTGGGCCGTCCCATCACTATCTACGGTAACGGCAAGCAGGTGCGGGACGTTCTCTACATCGACGACCTGGTACGTGCTTTTCGACTCGCTCCCGAGCATATCGATGTGACTGCCGGTCAGGTGTACAACATCGGTGGAGGGGCGGACAACGTGCTTTCCGTCTGGGTCGAATTCAAGGAGTCTCTGGCCCCACTCCTGGGTTGCAGGGTGGAAGCAGCGGACTACGGCGATTGGCGGCCTGGCGACCAGCCCATCTATGTTAGTGATACCAGCAAGGCTGCAAGGGATTTCGACTGGCGTCCGCATGTCGGTATGGAGGATGGTATAGCCAGATTGTGTAGATGGATAGAGACCAACAAGGAGCTTATCCAACAGGAAGTGCTATGAAGATACTCTTCGCATTGACCTACTATCGACCCCACGTCAGCGGGCTGACCATCTACGTAGAAAGGCTGGCGAGGGCCATGGTTCGCCAGGGCCACGACGTCACTGTGCTCACTTCCCACTTTGACGAGAGCCTTCCTCGCGAGGAGGTCCGTGATGGAGCGAGAATAGTACGAGTCCCCGTCCTTTTCCGGATCAACAAGGGTGTCGTCATGCCCGCCTTCTCGTGGTATGCTTATAGGCTCATTAGGCAGAGTGATGTGGTCAGCGTGCATCTGCCCCAACTTGAGGCCAGCCTTCTAGCATTTCTCTGCCGCTTCATCGTGCGGCGGCCGGTGATCCTGACCTATCACTGCGATCTGCGACTGCCGCAGGGCTTGTTCAATCGACTGGTGGACGTCGTCGTGTTCGTCAGCAACTATCTGGCCGGGCTGATGGCCGACAGGATCGTCGCCTACACCGAGGACTTCGCTACCCACTCGTCGTATCTGTCCAGGTTCAAGCGCAAGATTGAGGTCATCTATCCACCTGTGGAGATTGCCCCACCGACGGAGGCTGGTTGCCGGGTTTTGGCAGAAAGGCTATGCCTGGACAACAAGAAAGTGGTCGGCTTCGCTGCTCGCTTCGCAACGGAGAAGGGTGTGGAGTACCTGTTAGGAGCATTGCCCGCTATTTTGGACCACTTCCCTAACCTGCAGGTGCTTTATGCCGGAGAGTATGAGGACGTGATGGGAGAAAGGGCCTACATGGACCGGCTTAAGCCCATCATCGAACGATATCGAGATCACTGGGCTTTCCTGGGCGTTGTTCCCCCCGA
>JAKLPW010000327.1 GCA_022013675.1 Anaerolineae bacterium
ATACTGCCGAGCATGGCGATTACACCGGTGGACCGCGCATTATCACAGAGGATACTCGCGAGGAAATGCGGTATATGCTGAGTGAGATACAGGACGGCACCTACGCTCGCGAATGGATACTGGAGAATCAGGCCGGACGGCCCTTCTTCAACAGTATGCGTCGGTCAGAACAGAATCACTTGATCGAGGTTGTGGGCAGGAAGCTGCGAGCCATGATGCCTTGGTTGAATGCAAAGGAAGTCAAATACTAGATACATGGAGTTAGGCGCCATGGCGAGATCAATAACAATACTGGATACTACCTTGCGCGATGGCGCGCAGATGGAACGCATATCGTTCTCGGTGAAAGACAAGTTGCGTATAGCCCGCAAATTGGACAGTCTGGGAGTCCACTACATTGAGGGCGGTTGGCCTGGGTCCAATCCCAAGGATGCGGCTTTCTTCACGGAGGCGAGGAATCTGGACTTGAAGCATGCTCGGCTAGCGGCCTTTGGCTGTACGCGCCGGGCTGGTACGGAGGCGAGCAAAGACCGCAGTATCGTCGCTTTGCTCGAAGCGGACACGTCGACTGTGGTAATCGTTGGCAAGTCTTCTGATGTGCACGTTCGATATGTGCTCGGGACAACCATGGAAGAGAACCTCAGTATGATCGAAGATAGCATCGCCTGGCTGAAAGCGGCGGGGAAGGAAGTCATCTTCGACGCTGAGCATTTCTTTGATGGCTACCGGTCTGATGCTACTTACGCCATGGCTACGGTGCGTACTGCCTGGGAAGCCGGAGCTGATTGTATAGTGCTTTGTGATACCAACGGTGGTGCGTTGCCATGGGAGGTCTCTCGCGCTACCGAGAGAGTCCGCGACGAGTTCCCTCAGCTTTCTTTGGGAATCCATGCCCACGATGACAGTGGCGTAGCTGTGGCTAACACGCTCGTGGCCGTTGAGGCTGGGGCCAGCCACATCCAGGGGACCATCAATGGGTACGGCGAGAGGTGCGGCAATGCCAACCTGTGTGCTGTGATACCTACCCTGCAGATCAAGATGGGCTTGGACGTGATTCCCCCGGAAAGGATCAGCAGTCTCACGGAGGTATCTCGCTACGTCAGCGAGGTGGCGAATCTGAAGCCATATCCTCATTGGCCGTACGTAGGCCGGAGTGCCTTTGCTCATAAAGCAGGTCTACATGTCAATGCCATATCGAAGATGGTGAAGAGCTATGAACACGTTGATCCCGATTTGGTGGGTAACCAGCGTCGAGTTCTGGTTTCTGAGCTAGCGGGCGCGGGCAATATCCAGTACAAGATCGAGGAGTTGCCCTTGAAGATGGAGCTCTCCACCGCGCAAGCTCGGGATCTGGTGCTACATATCAAAGAGATGGAGAGCAAGGGGTTCCAGTTCGAGGGAGCCGAGGGTTCTTTAGAGCTTCTTCTGTGCCGATCCCAACCCGGATACCTCGCGCCCTTCGAAGTGCTCGATTTCATCGTCTTGGTTGAGAAAAGGAAGGGTGGGGAAATACTGGCTGAGGCCACCGTCAAGGCCCGGGTGGATGGGGTCATCATGCATACTGCCGCGGAAGGCAATGGCCCGGTGAACGCCCTGGACAAGGCCATGCGCAAGGCTCTGCTGCAGTTCTATCCTCGTCTGGCAGACGTCCAACTGACTGACTTCAAAGTTCGTATTCTGGATGAACAAGCGGCGACGGAGGCGCAGACGCGCGTGCTCATTGATGCCAGTGATGGGGAGAACTCCTGGAGCACGGTAGGCTGTTCGGCTAATATCATCGAGGCGAGTTTTCAAGCCCTTATCGATAGCCTGGAGTTCCCGCTGATGAGGTATAGATTGCACGAGGAATCAGCGTTGTCTCAGCAAGTCTGTGCGCAAACCGAGGCTTGTCGTTGACGGCAGGTGGGGTTTCTCTTGACCATCAAGGGATGAATCTGACAAGTACTGAGGGGGGAGGATCGTCTATGGACAGAATCGTCATTTTTGATACTACTCTGCGTGATGGCGAACAGTCGCCGGGTGCGACCCTGAACGCAGCGGGGAAGATAGAAATCGCCAGACAACTGGTTCGTCTAGGTGTGGATGTCATCGAGGCCGGTTTCCCGGCTGCCTCTCCAGGTGATCTGAAAGCGGTACGCCGTATCTCCAGGGAAGTTGAGGGGCCGGTGATCTGCGCTCTGGCCCGCTGTGAGCGCGCGGATATTGACAAGGCGTGGGAGGCTGTGCGCGATGCGGGGAAAGCCCGCATTCACATTTTCATTGCTACGTCTGATATCCATATGCAACACAAGCTACGTATGAGCCGAGAAGCAGTCCTGAAGCGCACAAGAGAGATGGTGAGCTATGCCCGTTCTCTGTGTGAGGATGTGGAGTTCTCTCCCGAGGACGCTAGTCGTTCCGAGGTGGAGTTTCTGTACCAGGTCCTCGAAGTCGCTCTCGCTGCCGGAGCGACAACGCTGAATATCCCAGATACGGTTGGCTATGCGACACCCGGTGAGTTCGGCGCTTTGATCCAAGGAATACGGCAGAACGTGTCGGGTATTGATGATGCCATTCTCTCCGTTCATTGCCATGATGATCTGGGTCTGGCAACGGCAAACAGTTTGGCGGGCGTGCTCGCCGGCGCTCGGCAGGTGGAGTGTACTGTCAATGGGCTGGGTGAACGTGCTGGTAATGCTGCTCTGGAAGAAATCGTTATGGCCCTCTACACTCGTCCCCAGTACTTCAACCTTACCAGTGGCATCGTTACCACCGAGATATACCCGACCAGTCGTATGGTCGCCAACTACACCGGACTGGCTGTTCAGGCTAACAAGGCGATCATAGGTGCCAATGCCTTTGCTCACGAAGCCGGCATTCACCAGGATGGAATTCTCAAGAACCGACTAACCTATGAGATCATGGATGCGAGTGTGATAGGTTTGGCCCAAAGCCGACTCGTGCTGGGAAAACACTCGGGCCGGCATGCCCTCGCCAATAAGCTGGAGGAGCTAGGCTATCACCTGGATACCGAAGACCTGAATAAGCTATTCAAGCGCTTCAAGGAACTCGCTGACAAGAAGAAGGAAGTTGCGGATGCAGATTTGGAAGTAATCGTGTCCGATGAGATCTTCCAGCCTGAGGTGGTCTATGCCGTCGATCAAATACAGGTCTTCTGTGGGAACGGCAGCATTCCCACGGCTACTGTGCGCTTGCGTGGTCCTGATGGCGTTTATGTGGTTGACTCCAACCATGGCACTGGGCCAGTGGATGCGATGTACGAGGCGATCAATCGCATTGTCGGTATCCCCAATGATCTGGTTGAGTTCTCCATTAACGCAGTCACGGAGGGGATAGACGCGGTAGGAGAAGTGACCATACGTATCCAGGAGAAGCTTGATAATGGTGGATCTCCTGTGAATCCACAGACTGGTCGGAAGAGAAGGATCTTCAGCGGTCATGGGGCTGACACTGATATCATTGTAGCCAGTGCTAAGGCATACGTAAGTGCGCTGAACAAGCTTATCGGATCCCGCAATGGCGACTACTGATAGTTTCGAGGCTTGTGGCATCCTGAGAAGGGAGAGTGTAAATTTGGCTTCCGGTCCCCCCATGACTATGGCGAAAAAGATCATCCTGGCACATACGGAGAGTGATTCGCTTGCGACCGGTGACTTGGTGGATGTCAATGTGGATCTCGTCCTGGCGAACGACATAACTGCTCCCCTGGCCATCCGCGAGTTCGCTCGCATTGGCGTGAAACGTGTTTTTGATCCTGAGCGCATTGTGCTGGTTCCTGATCATTTTGCTCCCAACAAGGATATCAAGGCTGCAGAGCAATGCAAGTTGATGCGGGAGTTCGCGCGGCAGCAAGGGATAAGCAACTACTTTGAAGTGGGACGTGTCGGCATCGAGCACGTGCTGCTGCCCGAATTGGGGCTTGTGCTGCCTGGCGACCTGGTAATTGGAGCGGACTCACATACATGCACCTACGGGGCGCTGGGGGCCTTTGCCACTGGAATGGGATCCACTGACATCGCTGTGGCCATGGCTACCGGGAAGATCTGGTTAAGGGTTCCCGAGACCATACGGTTCAACTATCACGGGAAACGCCGTCCCTGGGTAGGAGGCAAAGACCTTATACTACACACCATCGGGCTGATAGGCGTTGAGGGAGCAAGATACCAGGCCATGGAGTTTGGCGGCCCGGTCGTTGCTGATCTTCCCATGGACGACCGTTTCACCATGGCGAATATGGCCATTGAGGCTGGCGGAAAGACCGGACTCTTTCCGGTGGATGCTGCCACGCTAGAATACATTGAGGGGCGCAGCACTCGTCCCTACCGTTCCTACGCCCCTGATCCCGACGCGAGCTATGTGCGCACACTTGAGATTGACATCAGCGAATTGGAACCTCAGGTGGCTTTTCCTCATCTCCCCAGTAACGTCAGGCCGTTGAGTGAAGTAGGGAAGGTCCCTATAGATCAAGCAGTGATTGGTTCTTGCACCAATGGGCGTTGGAGTGATCTGAAACAGGCCGCCGAGATCATGCGTGGGCAGCAAGTTCACTCTGAGGTGCGCTGTATCATCATTCCAGGGACACAGTCTATTTACCTCAGAGCGGCAAAGGAGGGACTCCTCGCCATCTTCGTCGAGGCAGGGGCGGTTGTGAGTCCTCCATCGTGTGGCCCATGCCTTGGGGGTTACATGGGCGTTCTGGCTGCGGGAGAGCGGTGTATATCGACGACAAACCGCAATTTCGTGGGGCGGATGGGGCATCCAGAGAGCGAGGTTTATCTGTCCAATCCCGCGGTGGCTGCGGCCAGTGCCGTACTAGGCCGCATTGGTGGCCCGGAGGAACTAGACGTCATCTAGGAGTATTCGTAGGCTAGGGGAGTGGATGCATGACCATGCGCGGAAGAGTGTGGAAGTACGGTGACAATGTAGATACCGATGCGATCATTCCAGCGAGGTATCTAAACACGTCATCATCAGAAGAGCTAGCCCGACACTGTATGGAAGACATTGATGCCACCTTTGCATCGCAGGTCAAGCCCGGTGATATCGTTGTCGCGGGTGCCAACTTTGGGTGTGGGTCCTCCCGGGAGCATGCTCCGGTGGCCCTCAAGGCCGCTGGGGTTGAGTGTGTGATTGCATCGAGCTTTGCGCGCATTTTCTATCGTAATGCGATCAATATTGGCTTGCCCATCTTGGAGTGTCCGGAAGCCAGCAAGCATGTTGAGGCGAATCAGGAGCTGGATGTGGAGCTGGGGAAGGGCATCATCCGGAATCTGAGTAGTGGTCGAGTCTTTCGTGCAGCGGCTTTTCCCTCCTTCATGCTAGCTATTATTGAGGCGGGCGGGCTTGTGGAATACACGCGCCAGCGCTTGCATAACTCGCTTGCAGGTCATGAGTGAGGGAGGGTGAATTGAGAATTGCTTTCCAGGGGGAGGCCGGCGCCTATAGTGAAATGGCGGCAGTGGCTCTCTTCGGAGATGGTGCTGAACCAGTGCCATGCTCCTCATTTGAGGCGGTCTTTGAGGTCGTCGAGGCTGGTGACTGTGAGCGAGGGGTGGTGCCCATTGAGAACTCCCTGGCGGGGAGTGTGTACCGAAACTACGATCTTTTGTTGCGCCACAACCTGTACCTTGTAGCTGAGTACAACCTACGCATTTCACACAATCTAATTGCAGCACCGGGCGTGCTCTTGGAAGACGTGCGCCGCGTCTATTCGCATCCTCAAGCCCTAGCCCAGTGTGAGAGATCATTGGCGGATCTGTCCAACGTAGAGATTATTCCTAGCTACGATACAGCGGGGGCCGTCAAGATAATTCGCGATGTCGGTTTTCGGGATGCTGCCGCTATTGCCAGCCGGAGGGCTGCAGAACTGTATGAGATGCACGTTCTGCAGGCTGATTTTGAGGACATCGCAGGGAACTACACGCGCTTCGTTGTTCTTAACCAGGAGCAGATTGAGTCTCATGGCGAGAGCAAGACATCCCTCGCTTTCGCGGGCATTAACAAGCCCGGGCTGCTTTTTCGCAGTCTGGGCGTGTTTGCGCAACGGGACATTGACCTGACGAAGATCGAATCGCGTCCTCAGAAGGGCAAGCCGTGGGAATACATCTTCTACCTCGATTTTGCTGGCAACTTGGCGGAGGAACGTTGTGCCCGTGCCATAGACCATCTCCGTGAGATTGCGACTTTGCTGCGGGTCTTCGGTTCCTACCCGAGAGCTGCTGAGGAGTGGTCCTGATGTCACTACCGTTGAAGAGTGCGGAACTTGCCTAGCTCCAGTTTTTGTGTGTGCCTACTGTTAATCGGATCAAGGAGCGCAATATATGCATGCAACCATAGCTGTGCTTCCGGGAGATGGTGTTGGGTCAGAGGTGATAGGATGTGCCGTGAAGGTTTTACGAATGGTAGCTTCTCACGGAGGACATACTCTCGAGTTTAGGGAGGCACTCATCGGAGGGGGAGCTATTGATGCCGTGGGGCACCCTCTTCCTGAGAGTACCCTGGCCTTGTGTCAGGATTCTGATGCAGTTCTTTTTGGTGCTGTGGGAGGGCCAAAGTGGGATGATCCCAGGGCTAACGTTCGGCCGGAGCAAGGTCTCATGGCATTGCGCAAAGGGTTGGACCTCTTCGCCAATCTGCGACCTGTGAAACTAAATGCCTCCTTGCTTCCTGCTTCGCGCATCAAACCGGAGATCATCGCAGGCACGGACTTGGTCATCGTGCGAGAGTTGAGCAGCGGTATATACTATGGCCGGCGAGGTCGCGGCGAGCAGGAGGGCGATCTTATGGCCTACGACACGATGGCTTACACGGTGCCCGAGATCGAGCGCGTAATGCACGTCGCCTTTCGTTTGGCTCGGAAGAGACGTGGTAAGCTCACGTCTGTTGACAAGGCCAACGTGCTGGAGGTCTGCCGATTGTGGAGGGAAGTGGCCAGCAAGACGGCAGCCGAGTATCCCCATGTGGCTCTGGAGCACCTGTTGGTGGATGCTACCGCCATGCACCTCATTCGGCGCCCCCGCGAATTCGATGTCATCGTCACCAGCAACATGTTCGGAGACATTCTTACCGATGAAGCTGCCATGCTCAGTGGATCATTGGGCATGGCGCCATCAGCGTCGCTTGGCACAGGCTCTCAGGGACTGTATGAGCCTATTCACGGAACAGCGCCTGATATCGCTGGCCGTGACATCGCCAACCCGATTGCTGCGATACTTAGTGTTGCTCTTCTCCTGCGTCATTCGCTGGACCTGGAAGAGGAGGCATGCGCTGTGGAAGCGGCGGTGGACAAGGTGCTGAGTGACGGATATCGCACGGCGGACATCGCCCAGGAAGGCACTGTTACTCTTGGCACTGTTGAGATGGCTTCTCGTATCGTAGATGCGCTGGCTGGCTAACGTGGGAGCAGAATTCGTTTGAGCACATTAGTAAGGGACGGTGTCCTTCGATTCGGCCGTTTGACTAAAGTAGTGAATTACACTACAATCACCCTCGTCACATAATGAAAATGAAATCATCTGCGGTCTGTTTGACGATAAGATACTTATTGAGGGAGAATACTTGATCAATGGCAGAAATTGCACTCAGTGCGGAATCAAGGACGATAATTGGGAAACAGGTAAGGCAGCTTCGGCGAGAGGGTCTGGTGCCGATGACTCTTTATGGGCGTAAGACCAAGCCCCAGTCATTGCAGGTTAGCGAGCGGGACCTAGTCGCTGTTCTCAATCAGGCAGGTACCAATCAATTGGTGAACCTGAAGATCGGGGGCAAAGGCTCTGCCAGAAAAGTACTGGTCCGAGAGATTCAAAGGGACGTGCTAAACCGAAATCTGCTTCACATAGATCTGTACGCGGTTGTTATGAGCGAGAAGATTAGTACGGAATTGCCAATCATCCTGTTGAATGAATCACCAGCAATGAAGGAGGGGCTGGGAATTCTCATCCAGGAAATGACGGTTCTGAGAGTGGAATGTCTGCCTGGTGACCTGATTCCAGCTATTGAGATCGATATTTCTGGCTTGGTGAATTTGCATGATAGCGTGGTAGCGGGTGATCTGGATCTGGGAGATGCTATCGAAAGCTTAGAGCGTCCAGAAGAGGTTATCGTCCGAATCGTGCCTCAGGCTGTTGAAGAAGTCGAAGAAGTCGAAGAAGCCGAGGCGGTTGGGGAGGATCTCGAAGAAGGGGCTAAGGGCGAGATGCCTGCGAAAGGCGAACAAGCGAGCGAAGAGTAACACCGCTATCCTTTGCAACCTTGTTTATCTGAAAATCGCTTGTTGATTCTGAATCTGAGAGGACAGTCCCAAAGGCTTGGAGGCTGTCCTCTCTCGGTCTACCAGGTAGGCAGGCCGAGTCTCTCTTCAACTAGAAAGTGTCAGCATAACCTGTGGTAGCCTTCTGTTTATGCGCGACTGGTTGCTGTTGATTCCAATGGTACCTCTTCCCCAGTAGTCTCCCTCGCCACCGATGAAGCAATCACCACCATCGTTGCTGGCCAAGATCGTGTTCGCGAATGTCAGTTTGCTTTGGATGTACACGTCACTTGCCGCGTGAACTGCCTTGTTAATGACTATACTGCCATTGGTGACTTCTGCGCTCCTCCTTATTTCGTGATACTATCGTTTCAGGGAACCTTTTGGAAAAGCCGGATTTGTGGTATAATCCGAGCAGTTCGCTACAATTATGACCTGCAGACGGAGAGGAGATTTAGTGTGTTCAACCCCTTGAACGCCTTCCTGGGACTGTTTTCCCGTGACATCAGCATTGACCTAGGTACGGCCTCAACACTGGTTCTAGTTCGTGGTCGAGGCATCGTCATTAATGAGCCCTCCGTAGTGGCTATTGAGAAGCGCACCAGAAGAGTGCTTGCTATCGGTGCTGAGGCAAGGGAGATGGTAGGCCGCACCCCTGCTAACATAGTTGCTATCCGACCTATGCGTGACGGGGTGATATCGGATTTCGATGTCACCGAGAAGATGCTGCACTACTTCATTGGAAAGGCCCATGAGCGGTCTATGCTTCCCAGTCCTCGACCAAGGGTGGTTGTTGGGATCCCTAGTGGTGTAACAGAGGTCGAGAAGAGGGCCGTGCGCGATGCCACACTCAGTGCTGGGGCAAGGGAGTGCTATCTGATCGAAGAGCCCATGGCAGCCGCCATCGGTGCGGGATTGCCAATCACTGAGCCCTTTGGCAGCATGATGGTAGACCTGGGAGGAGGAACCACAGAAGTAGCCGTCCTTGCCTTGGGCGGCATTGTTGTGAGTCGGTCTATCCGCGTTGCGGGCGATGAGATGGACGAAGAGATCATTCAGTACGCTCGGCAGAAATACAACCTGCTCATCGGAGAACGGATGGCCGAGCGCACCAAAATTGCCATTGGGTCGGCATATCCGTTACCCGAAGAACAGACTATGACGATATGCGGTCGCAATCTTATCACAGGCTTACCCGAAGCAGTTGAGGTGAGTAGCGTCGAGATTCGCGAGGCGCTTGCCAGACCGATTGGTATTATCATCGAGACTGTCAAGGATGCCATTGACGAGACGCCTCCGGAACTTATAGCGGATCTTATGGAACAAGGGATCACCTTGGCCGGGGGTACATGTCTGCTGCAGGGGTTGCCGGAGCGCCTTGCAGAGGAAACCAAGATGCGCGTCACTCGTGCGGAGGACCCCATTACGTGTGTTGTCCGGGGAGGTGGGAAGGTTCTAGAGAACCTGGATACGCTACACAAGGTGCTGGCGGGGATGCAGCGTCGCGGCATCAGACGATGATAGAGTGTATGCCCAGGCAGATCCCTCTCAGGGCGGCAACATGCTCGCTGTGTGGATCTAATGGTGATGAAGCAGTAGCCTATGCCAGCAAAGGCAATAGGGCGAGAGTTGTGCAGAAGTGAGCCAGTCGCAGAGTCGGGCAGCAGCTATCGTGATTCTTGTTCTACTCGTTGCTTTCATGGCGCTTTTTCTCGGACCAACGGGGAAGCTCCTG
Organism: Anaerolineae bacterium; assembly: GCA_022013675.1. GTDB lineage: Bacteria > Chloroflexota > Anaerolineae > JAKLPW01 > JAKLPW01 > JAKLPW01. Next base: position 9,984 of record JAKLPW010000327.1, read on the forward strand.
CCGATTGAGAAGGGGGCCTTGCAGCTCTTCTCTCCAGTTCAATATGCCCTGGCCCGCTCAGTGGAATCCTTGGATAGTCTGCGCGGCGTCATCAAGGGCCCGGTTCGACTACAGGAAGAGAACGAGGAACTCCATCGGCAGATCAGAGCCCTTCGTACTCAGGTAGAGATGCTTCGTGAAGCCCAGATTGAGAACGAAGTCCTGCGTGAGCAGCTTGGTTTCGCGGAGGCTCACCCTTCCTATCAGGTCCTTCCTGCAGAAGTGATTGGTAGAGACCCATCGAATCTGGTGCGCTCCCTGATAGTTGATCGCGGATCAGATGATGGAGTCATGAGCGACATGCCTGTTATCACAGATCGGGGTCTCGTGGGGCGGGTCGTCGAGGTACATAGGACTTCGTCTACAATCTTGCTACTCACCGACGCAGCAAGTTCCGTCAATGGTCTGGTGCAACGAACGCGAGCTACAGGCATAGTGCAGGGGCGCATGGGGCGGAATCCCGTCATGCGCTTCATTCCCCAGGGTACACCGGTGGAGGTGGGGGATGTCATCCTGACTTCTGGTCTGGGCGGCAACTTCCCAAAACGTATCGTGATCGGATATGTCACCTCTGTGACGGGGGAGGACATTGACCTGTTTCAGGAGGCAGATATTCGGCCTGCTGTAGACTGCAATGCTCTAGAGATGGTGTTGCTGTTGCTGAGTTTCTCGCCTACGGAGTCCGGTAGCACTAACGGTATGCCGTGATTGTCAAGAATACGATGGCCTAGCAGAAGGTGCGACTGGTGGGTTTAGCAAATCGGGGGTAGTTTCTTATCAATCTGTATGTTGCGATTCCTTTGCTAGCTCTTGTTGCGATAATGCAATCAACTCTCATACCCTATCTTGCGGTGTGGGGGTTGAAACCGGACTTGATGCTCTTGGTGATAGTATCATGGACTCTGTTGCGTGGATCCGGACAGGGCATTCTGTGGAGTGCAATGGGAGGATTGCTGCTCGATCTACTGTCGAGTGGACCATTTGGGCTCTGTAGCGTTGCCTTGGTTTGTGTTGCTGCTCTCACAGGATTGGGAGAGATGAATATCTTCCGGTTGAGCTTGGTTCTGCCGCTTATGGCTGCTGCCCTTGCTACAATCTGTTACGATGCGATTCTACTCCTTGGCCTGCATCTTGTTGGTAAGCCTATCATCTGGGCGGATGCCTTGCTCCGCGTTATAGCTCCTTCCATCATTGTCAATGTACTGGTCATGCCTATTGTGTTTGGTGCAATGCGCTGGATACACAGGCGCACTGGGCCAGAGGAGATAAGTTGGTAACGTGAGCAGTACACGCATTGATATCAGACTGCTGGTGTATCGCATCCTGGTTATCGCGGGATTGCTTGTGTTGGGAGCCAGGTTATGGGATCTTCAGATTGTGCGCGAGCAGGAGTTCAGCTACAGGGCTGACCGCAATCGGTTTCGTCTGGTTACTGTAGATGCGCCCCGGGGGATCATATACGATCGGCAAGGGCGAATCGTGGCTCGGAATGCCCCAAGCTTCACAATTTCCATCGTCCCTGCAGTGTTGCCTGACGAAGAAGCTGCGCGCGATGCGGTGTTTGATAGGCTAGCTATCTTAATGGAAACTGCCGACGAGGCTGAGTGGACAGCCGTAGGGGCCGATGTGTTCAAGCCTGGTGTTGCTTTACCAGAAGCTTCAATTCGATCATCCATTGAGGAGTCGTTTCTGCAGAATAGGGGAGCGCCCTATACCCCCGTTCCTGTAGCGACGAATGTGGATCGCCAGATTGCGTTTCTGGTGGAGGAGGAGCATCTCAATCTTCCAGGAGTGGTGGTGCAGGTTGAGGCATTGCGCTACTATCCATATGGCCCCTCACTTTCACATGTTCTGGGTTATGCGGGATACATACCTGCGGAGCTGGCCGACCATTATTTGGACCAGAGCTCAGAAGATTATCAGATCGGTGATAGAGTCGGGCTGATGGGAGTGGAGCTGGTCTGCGAAAAAGAACTTAGAGGGCTCAAGGGTCGCAAGCATGTGGAGGTAGATGTCTACGAGCACGAAGTCAACCTACTGGCTGAAAATCCCCCTAGTCTTGGCTACAATGTCATCCTGACCATTGATGTGGACTTTCAGCAGGTCGTTGAGACTGCTCTCCGGGAGGGGATGCGAGACGCACGGGAACAATTGACGATTGAGAACGATGCCTTTTGTCGTTCAGCTGTGGCTATAGCGATGAATCCTCAAACAGGGGAGATACTCGCGATGGTCTCTCTGCCTAGCTATGACGATAACCTTTTTTCTGGTAGAATATCTGTGGAAGACTTGGCTCAGCTGCACAGTGATTCCCGGCGTCCATTAGTTAATCATGCCATCGGGGGGCTGTATCCTCCTGGCTCCGTGTTCAAGCCCTTTGTTGCGGCTGGAGCATTGCAGGAAGGCATTGCCACGGCTAGCACGAAGTTCACGTGTGAGGGCACTTTACTTCTGCCCAACAAGTACTTCCCCGACAATCCTGAGTTGGCACAGACCTTCCACTGCTGGAGGAAGCAGGGGCATGGTTCATTGAATATTGTACAGGCTATCCAACACTCCTGTGATATCTTTTTCTATCAGCTTGCTGGGGGCTACGATGAATTCGGTGGTTTGGGAATTGAAAAACTGGGTGAGTACGTCAGGCTGTTTGGCTATGGAGAGCCGACCGGTATTGACTTGCCTGGGGAGTCTTCTGGATTGGTGGCCGGTGATCGCTGGAAACGACAGAACTACGGTGAAAGCTGGGTGACAGGAGATACATACAATGCTGCTATAGGGCAGGGCTTCATATTGGCTACGCCGCTACAGGTACTGAACTCTACGGCTGCCATAGCGAGTTACGGGACTCTGTATCGTCCACAGGTTGTCTATCGTGTCGAGGACGCGGAGGGGCAGACGGTACGCTCCTTCAATCCGGAGGTGATTCGTGAAATCCCTGTAGATCAAGAATATCTATCGTTGATACGTCAGGGGATGCGGGATGCGGTTACTCACGGAACGGCCTGGTTGCTCGATATGCCTGAGATAGCGGTTGCAGGTAAGACGGGCACAGCCGAGTACCCTGCCGTAGATGAGGAGGGGAACCTGATTCGTGACGAAGATGGGTATCTCCCGACGCATGCATGGTTCACAGCTTTCGCTCCTTTCGATGACCCGGAGATCGCTTTGGTGGTTTTTGTGGAGGGTGGGGGAGAAGGATCGCAAGTTGCGGTACCGATTGCGGGCAAGATACTGAGACACTACTTTGGATTGCCAGAGGCTCTTCCCATGCCTCCACCCGAACTGCCTGTCGTCCAGCCCCAGTAGGGTCGCGTGGTATTGTTAGACTACAAAAGCAGCGAGGTAGAGAGATGATTGGTCCGGATCAAGTCACGATCAAAGGTACGCGGGATGGACTTCTCATTACAGTTGGCACTGCACCGATGGATGAGGTATTACAACAGTTGTCCGAGCAGTTGCGACCGACAGCTTCTTTCTTCCGAGGCGGTCAAGCAATCCTCCACCTGGGCGACCGGAGTATGTCGCAGGATGAATTGAGCCGCATAGACGAGATAATCGGCAACCACGACATGGCCATTCGCTGCGTGGTTGCCGCCGGAGCAATGACGAGACGGGCCGCTCGCGCGCTTGGAATCCGGGCTATGAGCAGTATGGACCTGAGTGGGCCACGTATTGTGGGGTCTGCTGACGCGTGGGATGGAAGCGAAGGTGTCCTGGTGCGTCGCACTGTACGTTCCGGCCAGGTTGTGCGTCATCCAGGTCACGTGGCGGTCATTGGTGATGTAAACGCCGGAGCCGAGATCGTGGCGGGGGGTGATGTGCTGGTCTGGGGCAAACTGCGCGGCGTGGTGCACGCGGGGGCGATGGGAGATGATAATGCCGTTGTTTGTGCTCTCTGGATGGCACCGATTCAGTTACGCATTGGCCAACACGTCGCCCGTCCTCCTGAAGAAGGTGGCGTCAAGTCTATGAAGCCGGAAATGGCTATTGTACGAGGTAACAAGATTGAAACTCAGTTCTGGCCCCATGGCAAATAAGGAGGTACCCAATGGCTGCGAGGATTATCACTATCACGTCGGGAAAAGGTGGCGTGGGGAAGACTACGTCGACCGCGAACCTGGGCGTCTCGCTGGCGTTGATGGGGAAGCGAGTTGTGGTTATGGACGGGGATATCGGTCTCCGCAATCTCGACGTTATTATGGGATTGGAGAATCGGATCATCTATGACGTGGTAGATGTTGCGGAGGGCGTCTGCAGGCTGCGCCAGGCCTTGGTGCGGGACAAAAAGTTATCGGAGTTGTATCTTCTACCTGCTGCCCAGACGCGAGATAAGTCGTCGCTGAGTCCGAATGATGTGATCCAAATATGCAGTCAACTTGTGGAAACGTTCGACTTCATACTGATTGACTCTCCTGCGGGCATCGAACAGGGCTTCAGGAATGCCATTGCACCTGCGGAGGAGGTCATTGTCGTCGTGACGCCAGAGGTATCATCGGTGCGAGATGCGGACCGAGTCATCGGACTGCTAGAGGAGAGGCCCGGGGTTACACCAAGGTTGCTTATCAATCGAGTCAATAGCGCCATGATCAAGCGCAAGGAGATGCTGAGCCCTGACGATGTGGTAGAAATACTGGCCATAGAGCTTCTGGGAATCATTCCGGAGGATGAGAGCATCATTGTATCGACCAATCATGGAACTCCAATTGCGCACGACGAGAAGCTACTCGTCAGCAGGGCGTATCACAACATCGCCCGGCGTCTGCTGGGGGAGGATGTGCCCTTCCTTGCTCTGTCGGATAGTGGAGAAAGTGCCAGGGGCTGGTTGTCTAGACTGTTCAGGACAGGGGATCGATAGAAGGAATGAGGCATTTGGAGAGGAATGGATCATGGGCGTAATTGATTGGTTGCTGAGAAGGCGACCGAGCGGCAGAGACGTTGCCAAGGAGCGGATACAGTCCATCCTGATGTTCGATCGGACGGGCGTACCGCCGCAATTATTCCAGTTGGTCAAGGGTGATCTCATAGATTCCGTTGCTCGCCATCTCATTGTTGATCGGCGTGGTGTGGAGATAGTGCTGACCCAGGAACGCATTCACGGCCGAGGACGTCTGGTGGCCAGTATTCCTATCCTCGGTCCGCGGCAGGGAAGGAGCGCAAGAGGTCTCGATGGCGATCCCAGGGGTTAGCTGAATGAACACACAAAGCTGGCGAAGCTTCGATTTCATTCTGTTGCTCAGCGTAGTGCTGCTTGTGATTATCGGCGTAGCTATGATCCATAGTGCAACCAGGTTTTCCCCAAGTCCGGATGGAGTTCAATGGGACGCGCCTGTGGTGCGGCAGCTTCTGTACGGTGCTGTAGGACTGGCATTGATGGTCATCTTTGCAGCCATTGATTATCGTTTCTGGAGAGGTGCCAATTGGCTTATCTATGCAGTCATGCTGCTCCTGCTGCTAGCACTTTTCATCGTAGGACAGGTGTCGTTTGGGGCCAGAAGCTGGCTGGATTTGACGCTTTTCCCTATGCAGCCGTCAGAGCTAAGCAAGGTGTTGCTGATTCTGGTTCTGGCGAAGTATCTTGGTGATCACTCGGAGGATAACGGCAGTTTTCGGCATATTCCGGCCACGCTAATCCTTGCAGCTCCACCGATTGCTCTGACCTACTTGCAGCCCGATATGGGTACTGCCCTTGTGATGGTAGCGATTTGGTTGGGGATGGTTTTCGCGTCAGGTACGAGGATATCGAATCTGCTCCTCATAGGCCTGGCGGGTGGAGTTGCAGCCCCTGTGGTGTGGTCTTCCATCAAGCCCTACATGAGGGATCGTATTGTTACCTTTTTCAGTCCCGGCGCCGATATGTTGGGGGCTAGCTATAACACTCAACAGGCTGTGATTAGCATTGGCTCTGGAGGGCTGTGGGGCAAGGGGTTTGGGCAGGGAACTCAGAGTCAGCTTCAATTCCTGCGCGTGCGACACACGGATTTTGTCTTCTCTGTCTTGGCTGAGGAGATGGGTTTCATTGGGTCTGTGGTCTTGCTCGTATTGCTTGCCTTGCTGCTTCTGCGCGTGCTTCGGGTCGCGCAAGTGGCCCGGGATTCATATGGACGACTGATCGCGTGCGGAGTGGCCACGATGTTGCTCTTCCAGAGTCTGGTTAACTTGGGTATGAATGTGAATCTGCTGCCAGTTACCGGTCTCCCGCTTCCCCTTGTGAGCTACGGTGGCAGCTCTTTGGTGAACACTCTCATCGCGGTGGGATTGGTTGAGAGCGTTGCTGTCAGGCACCGCGAACTAGGCTTTGGTATCTGATAACAGGGATATCAGAACTGCGAATCCCAGCCCTCGGCGTTACCTTCGGGATGGTTTTTTAAATGTCTGCTACTGTTGAGGAGGCCGTGAATTTATGTCAGATCTGCATACCCGCGTTAGGTTTGCACCGAGCCCCACGGGTTTTCTTCACGTCGGAGGGGCTCGAACAGCCCTCTACAACTATCTCTACGCACGACACACCGGAGGTTCTTTCAATCTGCGAATAGAGGACACTGACCGAACTCGCTATCATGCCGATTCGTTGGATGATCATCTGAAGGGGCTTCGCTGGCTGGGATTGGATTGGGATGAAGGGCCCGATGTAGGTGGTGACTACGGCCCGTATCTTCAATCGCAGCGTCTGGAGTTGTACCACAAATTCGCTGAGCAACTCGTGCGAGAGGGGAAAGCCTA
>JAKLPW010000328.1 GCA_022013675.1 Anaerolineae bacterium
ATCAGGGGACCATGTTCTCCAATACGCTGAAGGTTGTGGGAATCGATTGCGCCTCCATCGGGGTAGTCCACCCTGAAGGAGAGGGCTACGAGGAATTGAGGAGTATTGGGGCTGGGGTCTATAAAAAGTTTGTTTTGGAGGATGAACACTTGGTAGGAGCCATTCTGTTGGGTGACACGAAAGACGTTGCCCCTATAAGCCGGCTCATCAGGCAGAAGGCTGACGTTTCAGCACACATTGAGGTTTTGCTTAACGAGGGTTTCGACTGGAGAACATTGAGTTAGAAAAGGAGGAACCAAAATGGACTGGCTGAATTTCTTGAAAGTGATGATGGTAGAAGAAAAGGCGGCTATAGAGAAGTATCAACTGGCCGTCGATGTGGCGGACGACCCTGCTATCAGGAAGCTCTTCGAGAAGCTGCGGGACGAGGAAGCCTTCCACGTCGAGTACTTGGAAGGCGAATATGAGAGGCTGGAGAAGGCATTAGGGTCAGAGAGCTAACGGGAGGAAGTAAGAAGAGATGGTCAAGCTAGATGATGCCCTAGGCGCTTTGCGCTGGGCTATTGCAGGAGAGAGAGACGGGTATCGCTTCTACCTGGAGGCAGCGGAGAGGAGTGCTGACTCGATGGGGAAGAGCACTTTCCTCGACTTGGCTCGTGCTGAAGAAGACCACTTGCGTTTACTCCTTGTTGAGTATGAATCTGTCAGTTCTGGTCAGGGTTGGGTGGATCCGGAAGAGGCTATGGCGCGAGAGGTGGAAGTGGACATAACTATGCCACTCTTTCCCGGCGACGAAGGGGTGTTGGATGAGGGTGAGTCTCCGTTCGGGGAAACCTGGGCCGCCTACGAGATTGATGGGATATCTGGAGATTTGGCAGCTCTGGAGTTTGGTATGGAGATGGAGCGGCGATTCTACCAGGCGTACAAGAAGGTCTCTACCGAGGCGAGGGATATGGCTGGTCGCCAGGCCTACGAGTTCCTGATGAGAGAGGAAAATGGGCACTTCAAGCTCATTCAAGATGCTCATAGTTATCTCAGTGATAACAAGCACTGGTGGGACGATGAGGAATTGCCTTTCTTTGAGGGCTGAGGGACGGGTTGAGGCAGTGATGGCCATAGTGCATTTTGGTTCGTACTATTACCTACATATAGAGGAGGCGAATGGTGAGTGAGACGAACGTTGAAGCCGCCATCCAGATGGCGATAGCCCGAGAACAGGATGCGTATGATCTTTACACCAACGCTAAGGGCATGGTCACAGATGCTCCTACTATCGACATGTTGGACGATTTGGCCCAACAGGAGTTGCAGCACAAGGCGAAGCTGGCGACTATGCTGGAGGGTGACGTTGACAAGATCATCGCCAGAGACAGCTACAGCCGGTATACCGATCTGAAGATCGGCGACTACCTGGCTCCAGCGAAGCTGGAAGAGGGGGCAGACTTCCAGACGGTGTTGATCGTGGCCATGCAAAAGGAGAAGGACTCCAACGAGTTCTACGCAGAGATGGCCAAACTCACGACCGGGGCGGCAAAGGAGTTGTTCGAATTTCTGGCCGGGCAGGAGATGATTCACAAGAACAAGCTTGAGGCGCTCTATGACGAGATCGTCTACCAGGAGAACTAGTACGAAACGGAGCCAGCAAACTGGTCGTTCTCAACGAAGATACTAGGGCTTACTACCTGATAGGCTTCTGGTCGCAGTGTGGAAGTGTATTGAAGGACTAAGTTGTGTTTCTGGACAGTGGTTGATATTCTAGACATAAGGAGGATGCAAATGGACAAGTGGGAGTGTATGGTCTGTGGTTATGTGTATGACCCTGCAGTAGGCGATCCTGATAGCGGGATCGCGCCGGGCACGGCCTTTGAGGATCTGCCCGATGATTGGATGTGTCCTGAGTGTGGAGTTGAAAAGGACATGTTCGATAAGGTGGAGGACTAGTCGTCTTAGACCCACCGACGCCCCTTCCGTGGCGGAAAACTGCGGAAAGGGCGTTTTGTGTTAGTAAGCAGGCGGGCTTGAATTATTTGTGTCTTTGTGATAGAATAGAGGCAATTCCAGAGGTCTTGTTACTTCGTTATGGTAGTTACATTGGCATTGTACTTGGCCTGATGCGTACCATGCGTCCGTCGTGGTCGCGCAGCCGTGATGCCCCAAGTGAGGTAGGTGATAATGAACAAGTTGCTGGACTACATCCGCCGTCTCTCTCCCCTAACTATCGTGCTAGTGTCTCTTTTCGTGGGCGTTCTGTTTGGTCTGATGCTGCTGGGATGGTGCATCTTCCCAGTGCAGTGGTACGATACCGATCCTGAGGATCTGAGGTTGGAGCACCGAAAGGATTACCTGCTCATGACAGCGGATTCCTATGCGCTGACCGACGACGTCGAGCAGGCACGCCAGCGCCTTACTTCACTGGCTGGGATTACCTGGGCCGCAGAGGATATCGCGGCAATGCTGGATGATCTTGTCGAAAAGCGAATGGCGCAGGGAGATTTAAGTGGAGCGGATCGCCTGTCTGTCCTGGCTGGGCTACAAGTGCTTCAGCCCGCAGTGACCCCGGCAGTCACACCGGCCCCGCCAGCCACACTGGCGCTTTCCCTTGCGGACAGGCTGAAAACTCCCGTTGGCATGGGGATCGCACTTGGGACACTACTCCTGTTTGTGGTCCTGGTAGGCGTGCTCTGGATGCGTCGGCAGGCGAAGAAAGGATCGTTTCCTCTCCGGCGCAAGAGCTTGAGAAAGAGCTTCAAGGAGCGGCGGGAACCGCTCCGGGAGGTCAGGGCGGACGACCTGGCGGCAGAGAAACCGGAATTCGGCGGAGCCATAGGCGTGCAGGATTTCGGGATCCCAAGGGAGGCTCCCGCCACGGTCGTTGTGGATGAAACTTCGACGGGTGGAGAACCCGGGCCAGCTCTCAAGGCCAGCGCGGCGAAGACTGAGATCGAACGGGAGACCCCCGCTGCGTCCGTGACAAGGGAGTCCTTGGGGCAGTTCGTTTCCGAGTATGTGAAAGGGGAGCTGGATTTCGACACATCGTTTGGCATCGAGAGTCCAGGGGGTGAGTTCCTGGGTGAGTGTGGTATGGGCATTACAGAATTCATTGGAGAGAAGGACGAGCAGAGGGTCAGTGCCTTTGAGATCTGGCTCTTTGACAAGGATGACACACGTACGGTGTCCAAGGTCTTGGTCAGCGAGCATGCCTATCGCGATCCGGCCATGCGAGCCAAGCTATCTGCTAAGGGTGAGTTGGTGGTAGGGCGTACAGGAGAGTCTTTGGAGTTAGAGACTGCTTCCCTCAGGATGGTGGCTCAAATTATCGCTTCGGGGTATGGAGAGAGTGGGGAGTTGCCGCCTGGAAGCTTCTTCTCGCGACTTAAAGTGAAGCTGAACACGTCCATGTTGTAGCCATCTTGGGCTACTGGCTTCACTGGCCTGGGGCTCTCTATTCAGGTTCACTTGGGGATAGCCAACCGATGGGGTATGGCTGGTAGACGGCGGCCGGTGGCAAGCGGCTACAAATCTGCAGCCTAGCCCATCGGTTGATTCTGTGTTGGTGCAGATACTAGGGAGTCTCTCTCGAAGCATCAGAGGCCAATAGCCTTTCCCGCATATTGCTCTCATCGTTCATTCATTGTGCCACTGACGTGACATCCTTGTTGGTGTGATGGGCACGCCCGCCAGGCATATTGCCTCTGGTATGCACATTCCTCGGAGGATTTGGTGAGCGAGCGACATATCATACACGTTGATTTGGATGCCTTCTTCCCCTCTGTCGAGGAGATTCTCGACCCTTCCATCGCCGGGTTGCCGATTCTGGTGGGTGGAGATCCTCAGGGTCGAGGGGTGGTCTCATCCGCTTCCTATGCCGCGCGGGCCTATGGTGTGCGTTCAGCCATGCCAATGGCCAGGGCCTTGCGGCTCTGCCCGAATGCCGTAGTTCTGCGAGGGAACCACAAGGTCTACGGGGAGTACTCGATGCGTGCGATGGATATCCTGAGTGAGTACACGCCCTTGTGGGAGCCCGTTTCGATAGATGAAGCTTTCTTAGACGTCACCGGCTGTGAGCGGTTATGGGGTTCGCACGAGATAATTGGCCGCGACATCCAGATGCGTATCAAGGAAGAGATTGGGTTGCCTGCCTCTGTGGGTGTGGCTAGCAACAAGCTGGTGGCTAAGGTTGCCTCTGGTTTGAGAAAACCCCTGGGATTCGTAGTCGTGCCTTATGGCCAGGAAGCTGATTTTCTCGCCCCTATGCCTGTGGAGAGAATCTGGGGAGTGGGTCAAGTTACAGCCCAAGCTCTGCGGGATATGGGCGTTCGAACCATTG
>JAKLPW010000329.1 GCA_022013675.1 Anaerolineae bacterium
GAACGGACAACTCAAAGGAGTGGCAGCGGTCATCGACAAAGACTACGCCTCCAGTCTCCTGGCCACCAGCATCGGTGCTGAATTGCTCCTCATCTCCACTGCCGTCGAGAGGGTAGCCTTGAACTTCGGCAAGTCCAATCAGCAATGGTTGGATCGAATGACCTTGGCTGAGACCCGCCGTTACCTCAAAGAGGGACACTTCGCCCCGGGCAGCATGGAACCCAAGATCCGGGCCATCATGGGCTTCTTGGAGCGCGGTGGCAAGAAAGCCCTGATAACCTCGCCGGAGTGCATCGAGCGCGCGCTGGCGGGTGAGACGGGCACGTGGATCGTGCCGTAGCTAGCAGCCTGTCGGAGAACCCTGTAGTATAGGGCCTCGTGCCCGTTTTTTGTCTGTTTTTGAGCTATTTTGCCACTTATAAGCCGCCCACAAGGGGCTAAACTACATCTCTCCGACAGGCTGCTAGGCGGACTATGGAAGGACCTGGGTTTTGATGTGACGGATGCAGAGGTGCGAGCCTTGCGGCGGCGGGCAACAGCGCAGCTTCTGCGAAAGGTGTAGCCAGCATGGAGTATCTGGCTGACACCGTGGCCATCGTCCGACACCTGTGCGAGCACCCCGCTCTTGGGCCCCAAGCAGCCCAAATCCTGCGGGATGCTGACGCCGGTGAACATCACGTCTACCTATCCGCCATCACGCTGATGGAAATCCTGTACCTGTCGAAAGCGAAGAGAGTTCCTTCAAGCGCCTCTCGACTCCATACTCTGCGAAAACAAGTGGGAATTTGCGTCCGGTTTTACTCTCCTTGACAATCTCCCCAGGTAGTGGTACACTTTGTTTGGATCATCACAGCGTGTAGTCGGATACGCCCTCGCCCCATCCTAACCTGAAGCGGGCTGCGGCCCTGGTGGAAAGCCGGAGATCTCCATGACAGTTCAGACGATTGCTCTCGATTTGCCAGAGGACATCTACGAACGCCTGCAACGCATGGCCGAAGCTACCCATCAGCCGGTAGAAGAGGTGATGTTCCAAACCATCCGGGGCAACCTGCCACCCTCTGTAGATGATCTACCCCCCGAGTTGCGGGATGAACTGGCTCGGCTGCAAGACCTGAGCGACAAAGCCCTATGGGTCATTGCCAAGGAGCCCCTTCCCCCAGATCAGTGGCGTCGTCATGAACACCTTCTGGGCAAGAATCAAGCCGGCACGCTGACGAACGCGGAGCGAGAAGAGATGGCTCGTCTGCGAGTGACCACCGACCGCTTCGTGTTTCGTCGCTCCTATGCCCTCGCTTTGCTAAAGTGGCGGGGGTACACTCTCCCCATTTCTGAGAACTGGTCTACCGATGCCTCCAAGTCGAAGGATTCCGGCCGCTGTTCGCCAACGGGTGGCTGAACAGGCTGGGCACCGTGCAGCTACTGCCGCGGTCCAGAGGTGGTGGGCATCCCAATGGTGGTGGATCACATCATCCCTCTGGCTGCTGGTAGTGCATCGGACATTGAGAATCTCTGCCTGGCCTGCTATCGCTGCAACGAGTTCAAGAGTGCCAGGCTTGATGCTCCCGATCCGGTCAGTGGTGACATGATTCCCCTCTTCAACCCACACACCCAGGCATGGCATGATCACTTTACCTGGAGCGAGGATGGCCTGCGCGTCGTCGGGCGCACCGCCTGTGGCCGAGCCACGATTGAAGCGCTGCGGCTGAACGACGACTGGCTGGTGCGGGCTCGCCGCATTTGGATCCTCGTCGGGTTGCATCCCCCGCTGGAATGAGCACGGGTGCAGAGATGCACGGAAAGCAGACCTCACTGGAGCGCGGTGCCAAGAAAGCCCTGATAACCTCACCAGAATGCATCGAGCGCGCGCTGACAGGTGAGACGGGCACTTGGATCGTGCCGTAGGCCTGACGGAGACAGACTTACGAATCGCTTGAGTTATGGCAAGATTCATTGCTCCCAAAACAAAGTCCTCGACCCTAGTTCGGGTCGAGGACTTCAATTGCCAGAGTACCCCCGACGCGACTCGAACGCGTGCCACCGGCTTCGGAGGCCGGTGCTCTATCCACTGAGCTACGGGGGCACGTCTTCCGATACATGCATAGTTTACCACAGGCGAAACGCCTGTGCAAGGTGGGTTCTACGCCTCTGTCCCCCCCAATTCAGCGCTGCGGAACTGGCGTGGTTTGCTTACCGTTCCACCGGATGCAGAGACTACGCCGGCACTGCCAAAGAGCCGTATCTTCTCCCTCACGGCTTCCTTCACTTCGTCGCGACCCACAGCAAGGAACTTGCGAGGGTCAACGTTGTCCGGCATATCCTCCATAGCCTGGCGCATGCCACGCACGAACGCCTGATTGAGATAGGTAGCCACGTTGACCTTGCAAATACCGTGCTGGATAGACTCGACGACGTCATCGTGACGCACTCCTGAAGCACCATGCAGCACCAACGGAACACCGGTTGCCTTCCGGACGGCCTCAACGCGATCGATGTCCAATCGCGCCTCACGACTCTTCATGCCATGAATAGATCCCACGGCAGCGGCTAGAGAATCAGCCCCCGTCAGGCGAATGAACTCCGCCGCCTGGTCTGGATCCGTCATGGCAGCCCTGACCTCTTCAGGTGTAACGTTATCCTTAGACTGCAAGACACACCCCAATTCAGCCTCAACAGGAATGCCCGCGGTATGAGCCAACTCACAGACCCGCCCGGTAGTGGCAACGTTCTCTTCATAGGATTTCTTGGAACCATCATACATGAGCGATGTAAACCCGACCCGGAAGCAACGAATGTTCTGAAGATAGTCAGTTCCATGGTCCAGGTGCAACACAACGGGAACGGTAGCCAGCTTGGCGATACTCTTGACCATGCTAGCAGCGAGCTCCAGGCCGCAGTAGCGAATAGCCCCCTGGCTGACCTGAAGGATCACCGGGGCACGCTCCTCCTCCGCGGCCTCCACGATCGCCTGGATCTGTTCCATGTTGTTGGCATTGAATGCCCCTACAGCATAGCGATTCTCTAATGCATGCAGAAGCATTTCTTTGCTGGTCACGAGTGACATGAGATGATACTCCTTTCGATAATGGGTCCAAGTACGCAATCACCAGCCAAGAGAGCAACGACTTTGCGAGAAAGCCAGAACGAGCCATCACTCTCGAGGCAGCAGTCCGAAGAACTCTGAAAGCACAGAGCCGCCTGGCTCCACTTCGCAACGCTGGGATTAGAGACACTCTGAGCTGCAAGAGGAACACCCAGCACAAAAAGGAGCCTGCGGCCAGCGGCGCAGGTAAGGGCAACACTCCGAAGCCAGCCCCACTCTGATCGAGCCCTCTCTCCCGAGGCAACAGTGCGACGGCCGCGATACGACTTGCCAAAACCTGACAAGTGTTATAATATAGATGCCGAAGGTGGGATTTGAACCCACACGGGGCAACCCCCAGCGGTGTTTGAGACCGCCGCGTATACCGTTCCGCCACTTCGGCTATCTGGCAATCAGTATAAATCAGTATTAGGATTTCGTCAAATAAACGAGGGGAGAGGGTCTAGAAAAGATTTCGGAACGCCCTTTTTCTCTGCCACGGATTTCACGAATTAACACGAAAAAGAGATTTTAGTGAAAATTCGTGTAATTCGTGGCAAAAAGAATTTCGGTTCATACTTGTCCAGGTTAGGGTTTACAAAGCGGGTATCCATGGATGAAAGACGCCTGATTGTCTCCGCTCAGCGGGGAGATGTGCAGGCATTCAATCAATTGGTTCAAGCGTATCAGGGTCTGGCATTCAACGTGGCTTATCGCGTCCTTGGAAACAGTGATGCCGCAGCCGATGCTACTCAGGATGCCTTTCTGTCTGCCTTCAAAGCTCTCGAGCGGTTTCGAGGCGGGTCATTCAAAGCCTGGATCCTGCGCATCGTGACCAATTCCTGCTACGATCAACTGCGCCTCAAGCAACGCCGCCCCACCACCTCGTTGGATGACATGCTCTCGGATCAAGATCATGCTACTTTCATGCAAGACTCAGGAGAACTCCCTGAGGAGCGTTTGTTACGCGAGGAGCTAGGGGAAGCTATCCAAAAGGGACTGGGAACTCTCCCTCCCGAACAACGAATGACCGTGATCCTGTCGGACATTCAAGGCCTAGAATACAAGGAGATCGCGCAAGTGACGGGCGCTTCCCTTGGTACCGTGAAGTCGCGGCTAAGTCGGGGGCGCGCCCGATTACGCGATTATTTGCAGGTTCACAGGGAACTTCTGCCTGTCGGTTTCCGTCTACAGGCTGAGGGCTAGAATATGAGTGGTCTAGAATCTGCCGCGGTGACCCTCTATAGCAAGCAGGGCTACTATGGAAAAGAATCGACCGTATACGCGAAAGCGAGCGATGGAACATAGCGACCAAGAAGTGATGGAGAGATCTCATGGGGCGTGAGCACCGGTGGACATGGAAGAACCTCTCGGCCTATATGGATGGAGAACTCCCTACATCTGAAGCGGCACGGGTAGAGAAGCATCTCAGAGAATGCAGCCGATGTCAGCGGGAGTTGGACAGCCTCTGCCGATTGACAGATCTCATGCGCCAGGTGCCCACCAAGGCTGTGCCCCGCCCCTTCTTCATCTCTGAAGAGACGGCCACAGAGCGCCGAGGGCTCCGGGCCCGGTCATGGGTCTATGGAACCCTACGAACGGCCTCGGTATTAGCGACACTTCTGCTGGTCTTCGTCATCGGGGGAGACCTGCTCTTCTTTGGCCGGGTGGCCCTCCTGCCCGGTCTGGGCAGACCAGCCATGGCTCCCGTGTCCGAGGAACTCATGATGGTTGAGCAACCCATGGTAACAGTGGTCACTGAGCAAGCCGTAGAAGCCGTAGAATCCGAACTCCCCGTCTCGCAAGCCAAGGGGCCGATGGATACCCCAGCCCCGTCTCCGAGCGTGATGGTGGCGCGAGAACAAGAAGCCACTGCTGGTGGGAGGAGCCCCGCAACGACTCCCTCTCCCATGGCACTGGCGGCAGCACCCAATCAAGCGGACTCTGGCAAAGAGGACGAGAGAGACCTTACGACAACTGTTCCGCCCGCAGCGGAAGCACCAGCGTCCCCACCAGTCACTGAGAAGACTGTCATTACACTCACCGCTCAACCCGCCGAAGGGGCCCTGGCCCATGTGCAGCCGACAGAGCCATCACCAGCATTGCCTGTTCCCTTTGAGGAAGAGCGCCCCCCGCGACCGGATCTTGCCCTGAGCCGCCTGCGGAGCATAGAGATCATCCTCTTGGGTCTGGTTGTGGTGTTCATCACCGCCACCCTCCTACTGAGACGCACAATGCGACGACTCTGACATATCTCTCTTCCCGCCACAATCGCCTGACTTCGGGAATCTTCAGTCAGGCAACATCATCTGCAATCCGATTTGGAAGTTCATGGAATCCCGTATAGCCCAGCACGCGATAGACTTCCGAAGTCGTGGCCCAACACGGCCGCAATGCTCATTTTGCCTATGAACTCCCCCATAGTATAATCTGCGTACCAGCAACTAGCAGAGGGAGGATTTCTTTCGGTGTTCGATTCAGCCAAACGCATTCGTGGGGGCCTGACAAAAACCCGACGGTCCTTCTTCGGACAGATACTCAGCCTCCTTGGCGCGGCAGACGTAAACGACGAGATGTGGGAGGACCTGGAAGCACTTCTCATTCAGGCAGACGTGGGCATGACCGCCACCATGGAGATCGTGGGAAGCCTGCAAACAGAAGTGGCGCGCTGCGGTATACACCGGGCCAGCGAAGTACAAGCGCTCCTGAAGGAGCGTTTGATAGAGACACTTCAGACTGCCTCCCAACCTTACCTGAGTGGTGAGCGAATGCTCAACGTGGTACTCGTTGTAGGAGCCAACGGATCTGGAAAAACCACCAGCATCGCCAAGCTTGCGCATTATCATCAATCCCGTGGTGACAAGGTGATACTGGCAGCAGCAGACACCTTCCGAGCGGCAGCCATCGACCAGCTACGTATCTGGGGAGAGCGCACAGGCACCCCAGTCATCGCCCACCAGCCCGGAGCTGACCCTGGAGCAGTGGTGTACGACGCTATCAGGGCCAGCCGAGCCCGAGGAGCCAACGTGCTCATCGCAGACACAGCGGGCCGGCTACACACCAAGTATAACTTGATGCAAGAACTCAAGAAGGTCGTTGGCGTAGCACGCAAACAGGTACACCAGGCACCCCACGAGACCTTACTTGTACTCGATGCCACGACAGGACAAAACGCCCTCTCTCAGGCGCGCCATTTCAAAGAAACTGTGGACGTGACGGGAGCAATCCTGGCCAAACTCGATGGCACGGCCAAGGGCGGGATGGCCTTTGCCATAGCCAAGGAACTGACCATCCCCATAAGGTTTGTGGGCACGGGCGAGACCCTGGAGGACTTCTCTGAGTTCAGCGCCGAGGAGTTCGTGGCAGGGCTATTCCAGCAGGATGGAACCTGAGAGTGTCCTTTTTCATCGGCTACCTGATCGCTTTTTGAGCATAGTGCGGGAGCATGATTCGTGCAGCTAGCGGGAACCCGCTTTTGTACACTTTATCCGAGACTATCAATGCTAACGTGAGGTGAAGTAGGCAAATGGAAGAATTACGAAGCAAACTTACAGAACTAGATCAAACAATCTCTGAACTAATGGTGCGTCTTTGACGTAGCCGGAAAGCGTGTACGCATCGCTCAACTTGAGAAACGAACGACGGCACAGGGCTTCTGGAACGATCCGGAGAACGCCCAGGAACACATGCAGGATCTATCACGACTCAACGAAGAGGCAGGTCGCTGGGAGGACATGCAGCGACGAGTTAGGGACGGATTGGACCTGGCAGAGTTGATCGCTGGCGAGGATGATGAGTCTCTAATAGAAGACCTCTCCGCCGAAGTAGTGAAGCTTGAGGCGGACCTGAGTAGAGAAGAGTTCCAATTGCTTTTCTCTGATATACACGATTCCAAGGACGCCATTCTGGCCATTCATGCCGGCGCAGGAGGCACCGAGTCGCAGGATTGGGCAGAGATGCTCCTGCGCATGTATTTTCGTTGGGCCGAGCAGCAGAGATTCAAAACCCAGATCCTTGACCGCACAGTGGGAGAAGAAGCGGGCATCAAGAGCGTCACCATCGAAGTCAAGGGACGCTATGCATATGGGAAGCTCAAAGCCGAGCGGGGAGTGCACCGGTTGGTACGCCTCTCCCCCTTCGACTCCGCTCATCGTCGCCATACCTCTTTTGCTCTCATTGAGGTACTGCCCGACATCGGGAAAGAGATCGAAATCCAGGTATCCCCCGATGATCTGCGGGTTGACTGCTTCCGGGCATCCGGCCACGGTGGGCAAAATGTCCAGAAGAACGACACTGCGGTGC
>JAKLPW010000330.1 GCA_022013675.1 Anaerolineae bacterium
GTTGACAGGACTCACCAATCCGCAAGTCGTCAGGACGGCCGAGATGGCTGAGATCACTGCTATCGTCTTCGTCCGCGGCAAGCTGCCCCCCCCAGAAACAGTCTCCTTGGCTGACAGCAAAGGGATACCCCTTCTGGCTTCCAAGTACACCTTGTTTGAAACCTGTGGACGCTTGTATGGGGAGGGGCTACCCAGTTGTGGCCTCTTCGAGCCGGTACTGAAGCGCTGGCAGAAAGTATTCGAAAGTGCTCCTGATGTCAATGCCTCTCGTCGTGTTTCCTAGTCTGCGATGATGCTAAAGAAGATCTGCCCGAAGGCCTCGCGACGGCGACGACCGAAGGACACATAACCGGTGAAGAGATCAGCGCTGGAAATCACGAAGAGCCAGGAATTAATCTACGAACTCAGAATCGAGCAGGTGATGACCAAGGAGGTCATCACTGTAACCTCCAGCACGCTGATGAGTGAACTCAAGGAGATACTGCGCCTCAACAGGATCTCAGGGACCCCCGTCTTGCAGGATGGGCAACTGGTCGGCATCATAAGCATCGAAGACCTGATCAGGGCTCTCGAGGCGGGTGAAATCAACGTAACCGTGGGCGAGAAGATGACTCGTGACGTGGAGACGGTCTTCGATGACGAGTCCGTTGTCCAGGTGGTGACTAAATTCGCTCAGCATGGATTCGGCCGATTGCCCGTGGTCAATAGAGAGGGTCAACTGGTCGGCGTCATCACCCAGGGAGACGTGGTCCGAGGGCTTCTGCGACAACTGGAGGTCGAGTACCACGAGGAGGAGATTCACCACTATAGGGCCAGCCACATATTCGAGGACATCGAGTCCGACCAGACAGGACTTCTTCTGCGATATAGAGTACGACCGAAGGATTTCGTCCGCGGAGGGGAAGCCTCTAGCAAGCTGAAGCGCGCGCTGGAACGGCTGGGAGCGAAGCCACAGATAGTCCGCCGTGCGGGGATCGCCACTTACGAAGCAGAGACTAATCTGATTATCCATGCTACCGACGGAGGAGAGATCATCGCAGAGATCCGTCCCGAGCGCATCAAAGTGAGTGCCATTGACAACGGGCCAGGCATCGAAGATGTCGAGAGAGCCATGCAGCCGGGTTTCTCCACGGCCCCCGACTGGATCCGAGAAATGGGATTCGGCGCTGGCATGGGACTGAATAACATTGAAGTGTGCGCGGATGACATGAACCTGGAATCGAAGGCGGGCAAGGGTACCCGCCTGGAGATGATCTTTATTCTCCACTAAACTTCGAGAGAGGAAGAGAACGAAGGTGACGATCAGAGATGTCGCGGAAAGACTGAAGCTCTCAATAGCAGCGGCCGAGGATCACCTGGATGCGGAGGTCACGAGCGGATACGCCTCAGACCTCTTGAGTTGTGTAATGGCCAAGGCTCAGAAAGGCACCATCTGGGTCACACTGCAGTCACATCCAAACGTCGTCGCCGTGGCTGTCTTGCTGGAACTCGCAGGAGTCATCATCACCGAGGGGCACAGCCCAGACCCTATCACTATTGAAAAGGCAAATGCGGAGGGCATTCCCATCCTAACGACGCCCCACACAACGTTCACCACTGTTGCACGCCTGATAGAGTTGGGCGTGGAGGGCGTGGATCAGGAATAGATACTTCAATGCTCAAGCCTTGCTTCGCCGACCTGCACGTTCACACCGTGCTATCGCCGTGCGGAGAGGTGGAAATGATACCTCCCCTCATCATACGGCAAGCGCACAAGGTAGGACTTGACATCATCGCCATAACTGACCATAATTCCGCAGAGAACGTCGCGACAGTAATGGATGCCGCGGAGGGGAGCGGCATCACTGTTATTCCAGGCATGGAGGTGCAGACACAGGAAGAAGTCCATATCATTTGCCTCTTCGACACCCTGCAGCAGGTTCATCACTGGCAAGAGATAGTGTACGCACATCTTCCTGACCAGAAGAACCCGGATGACGTATTTGGCCCACAATTCGTGGTGGACGCAACAGGGGCGTTCATTCGGTATAATGAACGCCTGCTGTTGACATCCACATCACTGACGGTCGAGCAGGTCGTGGAAGAGGTAAAACGCGAAGGCGGGATATGCATTGCAGCCCACGTGGATAGACCAAGCTATAGTCTACTGAGTGTGCTGGGCTTCATCCCACCCGGACTCGATCTGGCGGCAGTAGAGATTTCACCGAGGATAACGCCTGAGGAGGCATATCGCCAGTTTCCTCAATTGGCGGACTACCCAGTCGTCGTATCGGGGGATGCACACCGTCTGAATGAGATCATTGCCCGCACGATCTTTGTGATAGAAAAACCGAGCATTGCAGAACTGCGCTTGGCCCTGGGCAACAGAAGGGGACGCAAATCGAAAGTGCTAGTCTGAGCAAGTCATCTCTAGGAGGCATACAACGTGGAAGAGGAAACCTTGGATCTGGCTCCTCTGGAAGACATCTTCGAGGAGTATGAAACCAAGAAGGGAGCGATAATTCCCGTCTTGCAGAAGGCTCAGGACATCTATGGATACCTGCCCGAGGAGGTCCTGCAAACAATCTCGCGGCGCATGAGAGTACCCCTGAGTCAGGTCTATGGCGTGACAACTTTCTACTCGCAGTTCTATCTCACCAGGCGTGGCCGACACATCGTCCGTCAGTGCGATGGCACGGCTTGCCACGTACGCGGTTCCGCCAGAATCATCAGCGTGGTGGCGAGAGATCTTGGGATCAGCGCCGATGAGACCACCCCCGATTACCGGGTTACTTATGAAGTAGTCTACTGTCTCGGATCGTGTGGCCTTGCCCCCACAGCCGTCATCGACGACAACGTCTACGGACATCTGAACCCAGAAAAAATGACGGCAATGGTGCGAGAGCTACCATAGTGTTGGAGCTCTCGTTGCACATCCTTGACATCCTGCAAAATGGACTGGAAGCAGGGGCGTCGAGGATCGAGTTAGCCCTTGAGGAGGATCTATCGAAGGACTTGCTTCGCATCACAATCACCGATAATGGCAAGGGCATGGATAAGGTTACTCTGGACCGGGTGAGAGATCCTTTCTTCACCACCCGCACCACCCGCCGCGTGGGATTGGGGATTCCGCTCTTCGCGGCAACAGCCGAACGTTGCAACGGAAGCTTCACGATTGAATCGGCGCCCGGCGAGGGGACTACGATAGCAGCGACTTTCCAGCACAGCCACATTGATCGCCCCCCCATCGGGGATATGGTAACTACGCTCTTGAGCGTCATCCTGGGGCAGGAACACGTCGATCTGCACTACCACCATAAGGTGAACGAGCGGGATTTTGAATTCAACACTGAGGAAGTGCGGGCCAGACTGGGAGAAGTACCTCTTTCGCACCCGGTGGTCCGGAAATGGCTCAGGGAGTACCTGCAAGAGGGGTTAAGTGCTCTTCATTCTTCCTAGCATTGCAGGCGTTCAGCGGTCAGGCTTCACTGCTGGACATTCATGTGAACTCTAATTGGTGCTCTTTCGGGGCACAGTATCGAATCTGTGGCAGGACAAACAGGGGCGCTGTCACGAATCTGA
>JAKLPW010000331.1 GCA_022013675.1 Anaerolineae bacterium
AGGCTTGATTCTGCTTACCGTGCTGGGCCTCTGCTATGCCTTCTGGATAGAACCACGCTGGATTCAGATCACCAGAATCGAGATACCCATCGACGGCCTATCCCCTCGCCTCGATGGTTTCACCATCGTCCAACTCAGCGACCTGCACCTTGGGCCATATGTAGACTCCGGCCACATCCACCACACCGTGGACCTGGCAAATGGCTTGAATCCAGACCTGATCGTACTCACCGGAGATTTTGTCTCTCGCTCCGCCAGCTACGCCAAACCATGCGCTCAGGAGTTGAGCAGATTGACGGCACCGCACGGGGTCTATGTCATCACAGGCAATCACGACGAGTGGACCGACGACGACGTAGTGACGGCTGAACTTCGACAGGTCGGCATTCACGTCTTGCGCAACGAGGCACACCAGATTCAACCCGGAACGGGGACCCTCTGGCTGATAGGTATAGACGACGCGGGTGTTACGGGCATCACGGGGGCAAACATGAGGGAGAGCGAGTTCGCCGTTCTCTGGGTAGAACAGCGAGACGCCTACCAGCGCCTGATGGCCGATCTTCCGTCGGGCGAACCGGCGATTCTCCTGGTGCACAACCCGGACTTCGTGGAAACGGTCTCACTAGAGGGTATCTCTCTGGCTCTGTGTGGCCACACCCATGGCGGTCAAATACGTCTTCCCATCCTGGGACCTCTGGTGCTTCCCTCGCTCTACGGACAGAGATACGCTGGAGGACTGGTCGAGTGCGGGGGTACTCCGATTTATGTCAACAGAGGTATTGGACTGATCAGCCCGCCGCTGCGCTTCTTATGCAGGCCGGAGATCACACTACTACGCCTGACAGCGCAATAGCACAGGATGGCGTGAATGCATCTGAGCAATGCAAGCCGCGGCCTACGCCCGAGGCCAAACGCGCATCAACAGACACGCGCCGCAATTCTCATCCACGCCTAGGGAACGAGCATGAAGATCCGTCCCAGGACGACCAGCGAGTCGTTTCCCAACAGATCATCGCTCCACACCACCAAGAGATCCCCTCGATAGCTGTTGTAGGCGATAGCAGGAGCAAACTGGTTACTTCCATCGTTGCACAGGAGCACTACATCTCCGAGAGGCTTTCCCTCTTCGGAGAACCGACGTGCGTAGATATCCACGCCTTGTGGTCCCGTCTCGCACCGGCCTTCCCAAACCATCACCCAATCGCCACTGTCGGCGTCCACCATCAAAGCGGGTTTGCGCAGATAGGGACTGGCTCGGAACAGCGAGAAGCTGGAGCCCACCGGTTCGCCTTCCCCCGTGAGTCTTTGCCCACCAATCTCGTCCTCCCACAGGATCAGGTACTCATCCAACACAGGGTTGTAGGCTGCCGTGGGAGAGTACTCGGGACCCGGCGAAGTCGCGATGGGTAATTCGGGACCCTCCAGTTGGCTACCAGTAGCAACGAAACGAGCATAGATATCCTGAAGCTTCCAGGAGGAGTGGCGGGCATCTTCCCAGGCCACCAGACAACGGGAGCGCGACAAGTCAGCGACAACGACTGGAACAGACTGCTTACCGTCGGAGTTGCAGATAGGAAAACAATCCCCAGCTCTGCCTCCATCGGCAACGAGCCACTGCCCGAAGATGTCACTTTCATCTCTGTTGTTGCCACACTCCTGCCACACGATCAGATACTGTTGGGCCGGAACATTGTAGGCGATCTGGGGATTCAGTTGATCACCGGGACCAACTGCAATAGTCAGCTCATCTCCAATCAATTGCCCATCGGCGCCAACGCGACGAGCACGAACATCGGCGCCCAACGTCTCCTTCGCACGATGATCTTCCCATGTCACCAGATACTCGCCGGACGTGGGGCAATAGGAAACATCAGGAGAGAGCTGATCACCTTCAGTATCACATATCGAGATCAGATCCCCCCTGCTCTCACCATCCCACGAAATCCTCTGCGCCCAAATATCCCCATCACCGTCCTCCGCCGAGGCAGACGACCACACGACAAGATACTCCAGCATATCGGGATTGTAGACAACCACGGGGTGATGCGCCACCTGCTTCTCATATCCGATCCGAAAAGGCGAGGAAAGTGGAGGAATCGACGAATCAGCGAATACCACAGAGGAGCCAAGTAATAAAGATGTGCCCAAGAGTATGGACAGAAGCAACAGAATGACACGCTTTCTGGACACCAGTTCCTCCCCCTTCCCATCTCCCAGCAGAGAGCCCCCAGTAAACGAGAAACAGGTTCATCAGTAGTATATCACACCACAGACAATTGCACAAGTTGGACAATGCTGCTCAACAAGCTGTCAGCTTTCAGCTTTCAGCTTTCAGCCGCAGAACCAGAACGTAGCTGAAACGAGCAGCCGTCTGCATCAGCGGCAACAGCGACACACCAGCCCCGCAAGAAGGTCCTCAGGACATTAAAGAAATCTCTTCCTGCCGGTGAAGTCGCCAGAAACACTCAAAATATGCCATTGCCGCCAAATAATCGCTATGTTTATCATCATTACGGTAAAATAATGATTGCAGTTACGCAGATAATATAGTATAATGACTAGAGAAGAACTCAATTGATAGTCAGACAGGAGACCAAAATATGGAAGACCGACACATCTCGGAACCGGGCGACACCCTATCCCCCTGGAGACGGCATCACCTGGCCAGTCCCCTTGCCCTGACCCTTGGCCTGACCCACGAGATGCGCATACCGCTCCCCACTTACCACCGCTACCAGAAAACGAGCTTCGACTGCGGCCCCTACTCCCTCTCCATCGTCGCCAACGCTCTGCTGGGCGAGGAGCGATTCGATCCTGATGTGGTAGCCGAGGAGATGAATCTTCCGTCCGTGTCCAGTGGGCCTTTCCCACGCCCAGTTATCCGGCGCATTCCCAACTGGGCCACCTTTCCCTGGGGCATCACCGACTACCTGCGCCAGCACGGTTTCCAGGCGAACTGGCGCATCCGAGGCAGCATGGAGCACCTGCTGAGTAACCTGCGCGAACAGGTCGCCACCATGGTCATGATCGGCGAACCCTTCAGGTTTGATGAGGGGAAGTACATCGGCTGGGCCCACGTCAAGGCACTCTACGGCTACGAGCCCGGCGTCGGACTGGCTTTCGTAGACCCGGGATCTCCCAAGAATCCCGACGACCCCTGGGAGAGTGAAGGGATATTCTGGCAGGACGAGGAGAGCTTCCTGCGCGAGTGGAAGAACCTCTTCCGCATCATGATCGAGGTCAGGCTGTAGCATCGATCTCAGCATCCTACGTCATGATTCTGAGGACTAGTCCCCAACCTGGGAAACGAGGCTGAAGACATAAGCCAGTTGTCAGCCCCGTGTTCAAATCGGGTCTGTGAGCGGCTGGCCCACTAACGCCAGCCGCGAACTGTCTTGGAGCAGAATATGTCTCAAAGGACCGTCTCCCCTGCCAGTCCCCCTTTTTGCCACCCACGGTAATCCACGTATAATGGATGTCATTCCAAACTAGGAGACAACGTGACACCTTGATAAAAAAGATCATCCTTTCCCTGCTTTTCCTCTCTATCCTGGTTTTCGCGTGCACAGCACCAATAGAACCCACACCTCAGCCTATCTCCGGCAGCATTCTGGATGAAGTATCCGGGGCGCCGATTCCAGAGGCACAGATAGCCATCGGGAGCGACTCTGCCACCAGCGGCCTTGAGGGACGCTACGAGCTGCGCATCACCGGCAACACAGAGCGGATCGAGGTCTCTGCCGACGGGTACCGCACCAAGGAGATATTGGTCGCCGATCTTCCTCCCGAGACCAATCTGCAGGAACTCGAAATCGCTCTGACCCCCTACGTTCTCAGCGGCACTGTGGCAGACATAGAAACGAAAAGCGAGATCGGGAGAGCGACCGTCACGGCAGGTGACAGAGTCGTGACTACCGACGACGAAGGACGATACACCATCCATGCCCTGCCTCCAGGAAGTACCATACGCGTGCAGGCCGATGGGTACCATCCCTCCTGGGAGGCCGTCTTCCACGGAGAAAGCAAGCACGATTTCCTGCTGCGTCCGGTGATCGTGACCGTCCTCGTACTAGATGCTTACTCGGGCGTGCCCGTGTCTGGTGTGGAGATAGCGGCAGTAGACAACTCTGCCGTGGCAGGAAACAGCTCTGCCGTGGCAGGAAAGAGCTCTGCCGTGGCAGGAGACAGCTCTGCCGTGGCAGGAGATAGCTCTGCCGTGGCAGGAGATAGCTCTGCCGTGGCAGGAGATAGCTCTGCCGTGGCAGGCGCAGTCACTACTGTGACCGATGACGAAGGACAAACGATGCTGAGGCGTCTCTCTGCCGGTATGCGCGTGGCAGCAAGCAGAGATGGCTATGCCAACGCAGGAGCGACCTACAGGGGGGAAGCAGTCCTCACGCTGGAATTGCGCCCCACCACCCTGGAAGGAATCGTAAGGAGCGAGCTCGACGGTACGCCGCTGGAGGGAGCGCTGGTCCTAGCATCTGCTCCTGGGGGAGAGATCCACACAGCCCATACCGACGAGGATGGGCGTTTCTCACTCAATGACCTCCCCTCCTCTTTCTCTCTGCTGGTCAAGTCTGCCGGCTATCGCCGGGTCAACATGGAACTGAGCCAGACAACCACGGTTGAGATCACCCTGGAACCTTTCGAGGTGCGCGGAGTCTATATCCCCTTCGGCCTCCTGGTCAAGGAGAATGAGATCCTGAAGATCATAGACCTGGTGGATCGCACGGAACTGAATGCCATCGTGCTGGATGTGAAGGGGGATCGGGCCTGGCTGGCCTATCCCAGCGAACTGCCCGTGGCCATAGAGATAGACGCCTATGCCAACGAGTTGGATCTCATGGATCTGAATGAGTTCCTGCGGTTATGTCAAGAGCGAGGGATCTACACCATCGCCCGCATCGTCGTTTTCAAGGACAACGTCCTGGCCCAGGGGAAGCCCGAATGGGCCATACACCGCGAGGATGGAGAGCTATGGCGCGACCTGGAGGAGCTCTGCTGGGTGGACCCCTTCCGCGTAGAGGTGTGGGACTACAACGTGGGCATCGCCCAGGAGGTCATCGCACTGGGCTTCGACGAGGTGCAGTTCGACTACCTTCGTTTCCCATCCGATGGCGAGTACTGGGACACGGTCTACATCGAGGAGCGGAGCTTCGAGACCCGCATACGAGCCATGCAAGGATTCAGCCAGTATGTGCATCAGAAACTGGAGCCTACGGGGGCCTTCTATTCGGCGGACATATTCGGCCTGACCGTCTGGGCAAGTTCAGAACAGGATATGGGCATCGGACAGCGTATAGATGACATCGCCCCGTACTTCGACTACCTCTCTCCCATGGTCTATCCTTCCACTTTTGCCGAGGGCAGCCTGGGATTCCAGAATCCGGCCCTACACCCCTATGATGTGGTCCACAGTAGCTGCCTGAAGGCCATAGAACGCACCGACACCAAGATACGTCCCTGGCTACAGCATTTCTCGCTGTACGGCGTCACCTACGATACGGAGGAGATGCTGGCCCAGAAAAAAGCCTCCGAGGACTCCGGCACCAGTGGTTGGCTCTTCTGGAACGCCGGTGCCAAGTACGACGAGGGCATCTTCGAGGGATCCGCAGAGGCCGGGAGGTAGGGACTCTCTGAGAGGGCTCGGTCAGGAGGGTTCGGTCAGGAGGGTTCGGTCAGGAGACCCTGGCCCAACGAGTGGAGACCCTCGCCCAATGGGGAGTGGAGACCCTCGCTCAACGAGTGGGTATCACGAATCACACGAATGGACGAATCGGGCTCGGTCAGGAGACCCTCGCCCAACGTGGAGTTGTGGGTGAAGTCAAGACCTTCATGAGTACCTGGTGCAGAGGTAGGTAACCTTGATCGGCAAGCTCCGAGGTAGGAATCGAAGCCTCGTCCGGTTTATCGGAAATGCCAAAGGAGAGCACACCACGGGCAATCATGTCCTGTGCCAGTTCCACGACCTCGCCGGTGATGACGATCTCGTTCTCAAGTACCTCCTCCCGTGAGGCGTCACCGGGCAGTAGGTTCATACGAGAGACAGTGCTGACGTACTCTCGATAGCGGAATCGCTTGAAGGGGGTAGGATCGCCAACCGCAAGCCGTGCGGCAACCTCCTGATGCACCTCCAACAATCCCCCCGACATTCTGCTGCGCCGATCGTGGCAAAGGGCCACGAACTCTTCGAAAGTAGACAGTCGCCCATCATGCAGATCATCCCACATCTGCGCAGCAAGACATACACCACCGACCACCATCAATGATATGTAGGCCAGGTAATCCTGATTGTCCCTGGTGAAAGAATGATACCTGGGCTGATTGAGCCTGTCGTAAACGGCGCGGAAGGCGACCTCGTCGAAACTCTCCCCC
>JAKLPW010000332.1 GCA_022013675.1 Anaerolineae bacterium
GCTCACGGCGCAGACCGTCAGACCCGGGGGCAAGGCGAAGCACTTCTGGGTACCAGCAAAACAGACGTCCAGTCCCCAGGCATCGAACTCGATCCTAGCGCCGGCCATGCAACTGACGGCATCCACCAGGATCAACACGTCGGGGTACTTCTCCCGAACGAGGGCCGCGATGTCGCGCACAGGGTTTAGCACGCCCGTGGAGGTCTCGTTCATCACGATGGTGATCGCGTCGTGAGTCCCATCCGAGAGGGTCTCGTCCACGATTTCAGACGTGATCGCCTGCCCCAGTGGAACCTCCACGGTGTCGCAAGGAATGCCGCTGGCGGCGGTGATCTGGTGCCAACGCCTGGAGAAGGCCCCACACACGGTGTTGAGTACTCGCTTGGTGGAGGCCTGACGAACAACCCCCTCCATCACGCCCGTGGAGGATGAGGAGTAGAGGTACACTCGCTGCTGGGTATAGAGGAGTTGCTGGAGTTTCGAGGTCACCTCTAGTTGGAGCCTGGAGTACTCCCAGGAACGGTGACTCAGCATGGGCACGGCCTGTGCCCGGAGGATTCTATCTCGTACGTGGGTGGGGCCAGGAATGAAGAGTTTCGTGTACACGAAAATACGCCTCCTTTTCGTTCTGATAATGCATAGACGAAGACAGGAGGCGCACGGCACCATTGACTGACTGTGCCTACTCTGTCCTTTGGCCTGAGAGATTCTCCCCGATCTAATGATCGGAGGTTGCCCCTTCGGCGTCCTCGCAAGAGGACTTTCCAGAGGTGCCGAGATACAGGGTCCGTTTACCTGAGAGTTTCACCGGCGCGTTCAGCCTCTTGCGTCAGCTTGCCCCTTCGGTGCCGCATCTAAGCGGACTCTCCCCTACATCTCATAGCAGGGTATTCAATTGTCGGCTATTTTACACTATGTCGATGGGGTTGTCAATTGATCGAGCTGACACTTGGTCAGAAATGGGTTTCGAGGGCTGGAAGAGCAACACACTGTGGGACGCAGCAACGAGCTTCGTGCAGACTCGCTCCAGACGAGGAAAGCTACCAAGCGGCTAGATGGCTGAACTCTGCGCCGGCGACATGAGGGCAAGCCGAGGCTGACTGAGTAAACTGGATCAGCATACCGACTATCAGTATGCACTGGAGCATGTAGACTGACACCTCCGCCGAGACCACCACTCCAAAGGAGAGAAACCCACCCAGCAGCAGGATGGTGATCACGAATCCATTCCGACCCACTGCGTCCGCAATCGCCTGCGTATGCTCATTGCGTCGTAGAGTGCCAACACAGGGGTCAGAACGCACCCTGTATCGCCCGCTGAGCGGAGTCCAGAGGAAGCAGCAAACTGAAATCTCTCACTTTCTCTAGAGACCATTTCGTGCTATACTACTGTAGCATCTCTGAGTGACTGTACCCATCATGGAAGTATCCATCTCCTGAGAGGCGACAGATGCCAGCGTCCAGTATCTATGCCAGAACCGCACTAGACAGATCGGAGATATCCCAAGCTGCCCTCAATATTGAGAAAAAATGCCGAAGTAACCCCCTTCCTTGGAGAGGTCAGTTCTCTCCTCAACTAGTTCAGGTGCTATTGGACAAGTACGCTGCCCGCAATGCGGTTGTGCTGGACCCTTTCGTGGGAAGCGGTACGGTGCTTCTCGAAGCGGGACGAGCTGGCCTGGAAGCTTTCGGAACTGAGGTGAACCCTGCAGCAGTCACACTAGCTCGCACGTATCGGTTTGTCAACGTCCCCGTCGACGTTCGCCAGTCCTGTTTGGACGGGGTGTCTGCTCTCCTGCTAGACCAGTTGCCGGACGCATTGCCCCTGTTTAGCGGTTTTGCGCGAACTCTGGATGCCGAGTCGATCAAAGCCACGCTTGTTGACTTGGCATCAACTGCGCAATGGTCCTTTCAACGGCAGCTAGTGGAGACCCTTGTTGCCCTGCTAGATTTAGACAAGCCGGGGCTTTCAACGGGAAAGGTCTTTGCAGCTTGGAACAGGCTCGCAGAACTGGTCCTCGGACTGCCCTTCTCACGGCGCCGAATTGAGGTCTTTCATGCAGACGCCCGCGAAATCCCGCTGCCTGACTCTTCCATCAGTCTTGTCATAACATCCCCTCCCTACATCAACGTTTTTAATTACCATCAGCAGCGCCGGGCATCGATGCAGGCGTTACATTGGGATTTGCTCTCCGTGGCAAAATCAGAAATCGGAGCCAATCGAAAGCACCGTAGCAACAGATTTCTGACAGTCATCCAGTTCTGTATGGACATGGCTGGTGCTCTACGCGAGCTATCAAGAGTATGCCAGTCCGACGGGCGGCTGATATTCGTGGTCGGCCGGGAGTCGAACGTCCGGGGAACAAGGTTTTTCAACGGAGAGATCGTAGCAGAGGTTGCCCACAGGACCACGGGACTTGACTTGATCCTCCGACAGCAAAGAGCGTTCTCAAATCGTTTCGGGAAGAGCATCATCGAGGATATCCTTCACTTCGTTCCATCTTCACGTCTCCCAAATGTCTCTTTCCTCGGGGAAGCAAGGGCGGTGGCGCGGGAGACCCTGGTCGCCGCGCGCAAAAGGGCACCTGAAACGTCTAGGAGTGACATTGAATCGGCTCTAGACAAGTTGGACCAGGTGTCACCCTCTTCAGTCTTCCGTCTCCCAGAAGCTCACAAGCGCGCCACGTACGGAGAAACGTAAGGAGATCCTATGTTCGGACTACCCACACCTCACGGGGACAAACTGAAAGCTCTGCTCGGGAACAACAAGCTACCGTTGAAAGATAGACCACGCGTCGAACAAGCAATTGAGCGCTACCAACACTGGCTAGGCCAACTCGCGGACGCCACGGATACACCCGAACAAACCATCCGCAGCATGGTTTTCCTTTTGGCCGAGTACAAATTCTACGTCGATGTGGAACTAGTGTTCGATGACAGCGAGGACTTCCTCTACCGACAGAAGGGGCAGCTTAAGCTAGACAACACGGTTATTGAGGAATTCCTACCAATCCTCGTCACGTCAGTTTTCCGCGACGAACTCGAGAATCATGGCTTGTCGCTGGGCCCCACCAAATCCTTTGCCGGGGTATGGTTTGAATCAGGCATAAGAAAGAAGCTAGCGGGAGGGGGCATACAAATTCGGTCCAAGGATCAGGATTTCGCGATAAGCAGACCCTTGTTCATTCGTGCATCACACTTCCCAGATTTTCACGACGAAGTGTCGCACGAGACAAGCATTGCATATGTGGCGGCGGAATGCAAGACGAACCTAGATAAGACGATGTTTCAAGAAGCAGTAGCGACCGCAAGGGATATCAAGACATGTGTTCCAACAGCCAAGTACTACCTGATCTGCGAGTGGCTGGATATGACCCCCATCAATACTGCTCTCACACCAATCGATGAGGTCATCATCTTGCGCAAATGCAAACGGATTTCATCCAACATCCGGCAGCACTTCAGTACCCCCGAGGGCAGGAAGCGGTATAGGGAATCGTATGTGGAACATCTAAGAGCTTGTCCACTCTCACCGGATAGCTTCTCGAGGTTTCTCGACCACGTTCGCGAGCTTGTCCGAAACGATCATCTTGCGGAACATGAGGTGTTGAATCAAGGGTACTTCTAGCCCCCAGAGCTCAACGGGTAAGAACGGCTTCACCGGCCGTTGCGGCTTACGGCCGGGCGATGATCTCAGTGTCTCGGAAAGCCCTGACGCCGAACCAGAGCAGTGCTGCGTATGTGGCCCAGAATACGACTCCCAGTAGTACAACCGGCCAGAGACTGAAGCGAATCGCTCCTGCCACCCGGCAGCGGACCACCACAGGCCACTGCGGTCTCAGGGATTACGTTCCCCCGTACTTGCGGGCGGACTGGAGAAACCCCTCTGAGCATCGTGCGGGCGGGAGATCGCTGTAGAGCTCAATCAGATTGCCGTCCGGATCTCTCAGGTACGCACTCCTGATACTCCAATCAGGGAAATCCTGAGGATCTGCCAGGAACTGCACACCTTGGGTTTGGAGCCGTTCGACGGTGGCATCCACGTCCTCGACGGTGACGATGAGCATTAGCCGATCCTGACACACGGCATCGCTGGGCAGGCCACTGTATCCCACGACCTCTGCCATGGCTTGTCGCCGAAAGAGCGCGAGGGTGGTCTCTTTGTTCTCTCGATCGGCAAAAGACGCATAACTGTCGCCCTCGTGCCCCCACGTGACCTTGAATCCCATCACGTCCCGGTAGAACCGGAAAGTCTCAGCGAAGTTGGCTACCAACAGCCTCGGGTGAACCAGATGCATGACCTACCTCCAGTTCTCAATATCCTCGCTCGACCACGAATTCCGCCAACGAATAGAGCATACCGCGAGAGGCATTGTCCGGCAAACCCGCCAATGCTTCCTGGGCTCGCATGGCGTGGGCGCGTGCCTCTGCTAGCGAGGCCTCGATAGCTCCCGAGGAACATACGGCCTCTATCGCCGCCCGCATGTGCTCTTCGTCCCACTGGCCTGACAACACGGCATTGACGGCGACGTCGTCGGTGGCCTGTTCCAGGTAGCATAGCGTCGGCAGGGTGACCAGCCCCTGACGAAGATCACTGCCCGCGGGCTTGCCCAGCTTCTCCTCATCGCCGGTGAAGTCCAGCACATCGTCCACAATCTGGAAGGCCATCCCCAATTCTCGGCCATACCGGCCCAGGGTAGCAACGTGCCCCTCTTCCGCACCGGCGAGGATGCCCGCCATCTCCATGGCCGCCGCGAAAAGCGAGGCGGTCTTGGCTTCGACGCTGAGGTAGTACTCCTCCCGGCTGCGATGCTTTCCCTCGGTGACACACATCTCCCTTATCTCTCCGGCGCAGAGGGTACAGAGAGTCTCGGCGAAGATCTTGACGAGACGGCAGTCCTCCAGCCCCGCGATCATCGATACTGACCGCGCCAGCAGATAGTCGCCCGCCAGCACCGTCGCTCCCACCGGCCAGATAGTATGAAGCGTCTTCTGGCCTCGTCGCAAGTCGGCCTTGTCCACCAGGTCATCGTGAATCAGCGTGGCGGTGTGCAGCATCTCTACCGCCGCTGCCAGGATGCGGAAAGGTGAGCCAAAAGGGGCGAACATGCGCCCGCCCAGGATCACCAGCGCTGGCCGGCACCGCTTGCCACCGTCTGTCAAGGGGCACAGCATCGACTGCAGGGGCTCCTCGACCCTCGCTAGCGTCTCGTACAGCAGGTGCTCCACTTGCTCTATTTCGGAGCGGATGGGTTCAAGTAGAGAGATGAGCTGCAACTCAGGTTTCATCGGATTCCTCGTTTTCATCTGGCGGGTGGATGAAGCAGGAGGGGTCCTCGGCCAGGTAGTCGCCGGTAGTAGCCCAGGCGCGCCCACGACAGCCACCGCAAAGCCGTTTGTATTCGCACTCGCTACAGCGGCCCTTCAAGCGCTCCTCCCGCGCTCGCAGGTCTTCGAGAACAGGAGACGTGGCCC
>JAKLPW010000028.1 GCA_022013675.1 Anaerolineae bacterium
ACTTTTAGCGGCTACGGCGGTCAGCGTGTCAAAGGTTGGCTGCTGATGCCCCGCCAGCGTCCCGAGCGTCTTCCTTGTGTAGTGGAATACATCGGCTACAGCGGTGGTCGTGGCTTTCCCACCGACTGGCTGCTGTGGAGCAGCGTTGGCTACGCCCATCTGGTAATGGACACGCGGGGTCAGGGCAGTGGTGGGCTGCAGGGCGATACGCCCGATCCCGAACCGGATGGTTCCAATCCCCACTACTCTGGTTTCATGACCAGAGGTATTTTGGATCCCAAGACCTACTACTATCGGCGGGTCTTCTCGGATGGGGTGCGGGCGGTGGATGCGGCCCGACAGCATCCCGCCGTTGATGCCGAACGCATCGCGATCGCCGGAAGTAGTCAGGGCGGAGGCATTTCCATCGCCGTCGGCGGATTGGAGCCGGGTGTGTCGGTGGTCATGACCGATGTGCCTTTTCTCTGCCACTACCGGCGCGCCACTGAGATAACGGATTCGATGCCGTATGCCGAGATCTCTATGTACTGCAAGGCGCATCGGGATAAGGTGGACAGGGCATTCAAGACCCTGTCATACTTTGACGGAGTAAACCTCGCCGCCCGGTGCAACGCAAGCGCTCTCTTCTCCACGGGATTGATGGACTTGACTTGTCCGCCTTCCACGGTCTTCGCGGCCTACAATCATTGGGCCGGACCCAAGGAAATCGAAGTCTACAGATACAACAACCACGAAGGGGGCGGCAACTACCAGATCGTGAGGAAGGTGAACTATCTGACTGGCCTCTGGCGATGACTCGGATCGAACACCACAAAGACAATGGAGCAGCATGATGTTCAAAGCAATTCTGTTAGATCTCGACGACACACTGCTGAGTTGCTCGATGGACATCTTCTTCCCGGCCTATATCGGGTACCTCACTCGGTATGTGGCCCATATGATTCCTCCCGAAGTGTTCGTGCCAGAGTTGACGCGCGCTACTCGGGAGATGGACGCCAACGACGGCACCGGGACCACTAACGAGGCAGTATTTTCGGCCAGTTTCTATCCGGCAGTGGGCTACGAGCCTGATGAACTGGTGCCGCTCTTCGAGCGGTTCTACGCTGAGGAGTTCCCTAAACTGCGGGCTCTAACTCAACGCCGGCCGGAGGCTCGTTTCTTGGTCGAGTGGGCCTTCGAGCGAGGCTACCAGGTCGCCATTGCGACAAATCCGTTCTTCCCTAGCTTTCCGGTTGAACAGCGGCTGGAGTGGGCCGGCGTGCCGGTGACCGACTTCGACTACGCGCTGGTCACCAGCTACGAGACGATGCATGCGACCAAGGCCCATCCGGCTTACTATCGCGAGATCCTGGCGCGTCTGGGCCGCCAGCCTCATGAGTGTTTGATGGTGGGTGATCATTGGGATTGGGATGTCGTCCCTCCTGTATCGCTTGGCATTTCCGCTTATTGGATTGCATCAGATGGGGATGCTCCACCGGATGACAGCGTGCCACTGGCGGGACACGGGACTCTGGCGGACTTCTGGGAGTGGGTTGGCCAATTAGACCCTTAGGGTTTTCAGGAAAACCCTAAGGGTCTTTGCTATTATACAAACATTCGATAGTAGAGAGGGAGGCTACATTGGAAGAAAAGAGTAGTACCGAACGTAAGAGTAGCCTACGCGCTTTATCCCGCAACGTCTGGGCAGTTAGCTTGACCAGTTTCTTCATGGACATCTCCAGCGAGATGGTCGTCAATATCTTGCCGCTCTTCTTGAGCAATGTGTTGGGCGTGGGTATCAACATCATTGGTCTTATTGAGGGTATCGCCGAGGCCACGGCCAGCCTGCTCAAGGTCTTCTCCGGTTGGTTGTCGGACAGACTACGGGCTCGCAAGTGGCTGGCAGTGACTGGCTATGCTATTTCAGCCCTGGCGAAGCCGTTCTTCTATTTTGCTAGTACCTGGCAGGCGGTGGCGGGCGTGCGCTGGGCCGATCGGGTGGGCAAAGGTGTGCGTTCTGCTCCCCGTGATGCTCTGGTGGCCGACAGCATTGAGGAGCACCAGCGAGGTCTGGCCTTCGGATTCCACCGCGCGGCTGACACTGGCGGGGCGATGCTAGGGTTGATCATCGCTCTGGCTGTCGTCTGGACTCTACAGTCCCAGGCGGTGGACCTGAGCAGGCACACGTTCCAGATCGTGGTGCTGGCAAGCCTGATACCGGCGGTCTTGGCCGTGATATCTCTGGCCTTGGGTGCGAAGGATGTTCCCATCACCAGCAAGCGCGATAGGCCGAAGATCACCTTCAAGGGCCTGGGCAAGCCTTTCTTGACCTTCATGGTCATCGTGGGCTTGTTCGATCTGGGCAACTCCTCCGATGCCTTCCTGGTGCTACGCGCGCAGGAGCGGGGCTTGAATGTGGTGGGCGTTCTGGGGATGCTTGTCACCTTCAACCTGGTGTATACCCTGATCTCCACCCCGGCCGGCTCGCTCTCCGACCGTATCGGGCGGCAGAAGGTTATCGTT
This sequence comes from Anaerolineae bacterium, assembly GCA_022013675.1. GTDB lineage: Bacteria > Chloroflexota > Anaerolineae > JAKLPW01 > JAKLPW01 > JAKLPW01. The sequence goes on from JAKLPW010000028.1 coordinate 2,503, forward strand.
GGAGGCTGGTTGGTCTATGCCCTCATCTATCTTGGATTTGCGGTGGTTGGAAGGGGTTGGCACATCTGGGTCCTGTACGCCCTCTACGGCGTGTACTACGGCCTGGCCTACGGGACTACCAAAGCAATGGTAGCTGATCTAGTTCCAGCGGATCTGCGCGGCACGGCCTATGGTACCTATAACGCGGTGTTGGGCATCCTGGATTTCCCGGCCTCGCTGATAGCCGGTTTCTTGTGGGGAGGAGTGGGGGCCTGGAAGGGATTCGGGCCTTCGGCCCCCTTCTTCTTTGGGGCAGCCTTGTCCTTGATGGCGGCCCTCCTGATGGCGAGCTGGAAAGCTCCCGTTTGTTGTGAAGAGTAGGGGCGAAGGCCCACCCTCCCGCGGGTTCTTGCCTGGGCTCTCTCCTGAGCGAGTAGAATGCTTCACTCAGCAGCCCTGCTCCTGCCGCGCCGGAAACCTGCGGGAGGGTGAGAAGACTACTCGTTGAGCACATGCACCGTGGGGCGGATATCTAGTGCGTCGATCAGCCCGTTCAGCTCGTCGTCGGTGAGTTGACGCCCTTTTCCAGCGTAGGCCGTGAGGGCGGCTTCCATCATGTTGGTGCCAAAGGAGCGCCCTTCGTAGCGAGGCGTGGTTGTGATCACCATGTGAACACCCCGTTCTCGGAGCAGCTCGATGTTCTCGTCGGTGGTGGTATTGGTGAGGACCGTCTTTCCGGACATGTCCAGGGGCATGTATTTGCGCATGAACATGAAGTCCCCGGCGATCAGATCGGATTCCTCCCAGTAGCGGTGGTATTTAGGCTCGGGCTCTTTCCCGTCGCTCCCGTAGTAGATCATGCTCAGTGGGAAGTAGCTGACGATGGGCAGCAACATGCGCGCGACCTTGCAGTACTGGTCGATGCCATGCATGACGATGGGAATGCCGAGGGCGACCATGAGGTCGCCGTAGACCACTTCGTCGGTCACCTCTTCCACGGCCCGGGCCATGCCCAGGCGGTCGAGGGCCACCGGCACAAAGGCCCTGTGGAAATGGGGCGTTTCACCCATGACCGTCTTCGCCAGCTCGAAAACGCGGCGCTCTAGCGTGTTGTGTTTCAGACCGCGGCCATCGACTACCGGCGTATGGTGGACGTCCTCGATCAGCTTCAGTACAGCCCGCGCGGGATACTCGCGCCCCCCCATCCGGTAGTAGAGATCGGCGCCGCCCACGGCCAAGGCATCAACCTTGCCGTCCAGGTCGCCAAACAGGCGTTTTGCCTCCTCTGCGTCGCCGTTGGTGCCGATGCGCTCGATGCTGATCATCTCGCCTTTGAAGTCAACAACCACTTTTTTATCGCGGGTACTGCTTCCCAGGCTGACGCTGACGGCTCTTTTCATTGTACGTCTCCTTGGATAACTGCTCGTGGTACGATAGCTTCTGTCTCCTATTGCCGTCCAATTATACACGACCAATCATTTGTAGCAAAGTAGGAGCAGGAACGGGAAAATCATGGCAGGATGAAGATACGGGACCAAGTCTCCTTGCCCGGTAGTCTAGGTTGACGATGCCGGGCGGCAGATGTGGCGCGACTGCAGGGCCGCCTTCGGTGAGAGGCTGCGTACGGTGCTGGTGCCGGAGGAGGTAAAAGACGTGGGCGACATGGTGGAGAGGACGGCCTCTCCCGCGCAGACCTTTGCCCGGCTGGTGGATGAAGCGAGATAAAGGCAACGATGAGAGCCTCCGTGTGTATGGGGGCTCTTTTTTTGTTGCATGAAAACCTTGACGCTTTCTTGATACCGCCAGTGCCTTTCTTGCGGTTTCCTTGATGCATTCTGTGATAGAATGGGCAATTCATGTAAGACGAGAGTGTGAGCATTCAAACTAGAAGGAGACAATATGCTGGCATCACAAAACCTATGGGTCATTTGGGTAGCCGGGCTTTTTGCCCTGGCGCTGTTGGTCTTGAGCGCCGAGCTGGCCGTCAAGAAACTGATCGGACTATCGGGCTATTCTCGGCTGTCCACCACCTTCATGGGGGTGACCGTGGTTTCGCTGGCGACCAGCATTCCTGAGATCACAGCCCACGTCGTCGCTTCTCTGGGCATCCTAAGCAAGACCGTGGACTACAAAATCGGTTCTTCCATCGTCCTCGGTGCGAACATCGGCTCGGATGTCGTGCAGCAGACTTTCATCTTGGGATTGGTTGTCTTACTGTCCGGCACGCTCTACTTCCACCGCTACTTCCTGTGGAAAAGCATGATCCCGATGATTGGCACCACGGTCATGTGCATCGTCCTGGGGTGGGATCGGACCTACTCCCGCCTGGATGGGCTCATCTTGCTCGGGACCTTCATCGCGTACACCTGCTATCTCTACTGGGACGAGCGCAAGTACTACAAGCCGGAAGACAACGGGTTCAGCGAAACGGGCGAGTCGCCGAAAGGCGTGCCGGAGAACAGGCGGCAGGCCACTCGTTACGCGTTGATTACCATGGTTGCCCTGGCCGTTGCCGTCGGCAGCGCCTCGGTCGTGCTCAAAATCACGGAAACGATCGTCCAGCGGACTGGCATCGGCGGCTCCTTGATCGGCGTGGTCACCCTGGGCGTGGCGTCGGCTCTGCCGGAGTTCGTCACGGCGATCTCCGGGGTGCGGAACAAGGAGCATGGAATTTCCCTTGGGACGTTGGTGGGGAGCAACATCACCAATCCCCTGGTCGGCATCGGCGGTGGAGCGCTGCTTTCCACGTACTGGGTGCCGAAGCCTTTGCTGTGGTGGGACTTGCCCTGGGAAACGATCACCGGCGCTATCCTCTGGTCCATCCTGTGGTTCGGCAAGGGAAAACTCAAGAAGAGGGGAGCTGTTTACTTGATGGGGCTGTACTTTGCTTACGTGGCGATGCGCGCCATTTTCTTCGCGGTCGATTGATTCTGGGAGAGTGAAGATGCCCGACAAAGGACGGTTTGGTGTGTGGCCGGGTTGCGTGCTCTCCACGGGGTTGATGGCGCTACTGCTGTACCTCGAAGCTCAGACTTCTCACCCGCCCGTGGTGCACAAGGTCGTGCAGATCGGGATCGTCGTATTGTGCTACGGTATCGCGTACAAGTGGGTCCGGGCTCATCCCCACGTCTTTCTGGACCACTATTACCGGGATACCTTGCTACATGGGAGGCGAGCCGGGCCTGGAGAAGGAAATTCCCAGAGCGACCATGACCTTGACCACCAAAGCACTTTGAATACCGACGGCAAAGGATGTATAATAGGGCCGATGGAAGGCAAAAGCTCCAACGATATCCTCAAGACGAGTATGTTGAAAGCCGCAGGGAGAAACATCCTGACGAAACGGTGGCTTCACCGGTCCTGGCAGCGTTACGCCCTGAGCCTGGCTCTCGTGGCTTCGACGAGTCTTGTAGGAACTTTTATACAGCGTTATTTCTCTCCCATCAACCTGGCCATGCTTTACCTGTTGGACGTGGTCGTCGTGGCGGCCTACCTGGGCCGGGGGCCTGCCATCCTGACCTCCGCCGTCGGCGTGCTGGCTTTCGACTTCTTCTTTGTCCCTCCCAGCCTGACGCTGGTCGTTGCAGACGCCGAGTATCTGATCACCTTCTTGGCGCTTTTCGTGGTCGGAGTGGTAGTCAGCAGCCTGATGACACAGGTGCGCGAGCAAGTCGAGTTGGCGCGGCGGCGGGAAGCCGAGACGGCAGCGCTGTATGCCTTGAGCCGGGACCTGGCCGCGGCCGCAGAATTCGAGGCGATCATCGAGGCGATCGTCGTCCACGTCGGGCAGACCTTTGAGCGGAGCGTGGCGATCCTGTTGCCCACCGGGGAACCCGCCCGGGGTCTGAGGGCACACTCCCATGATCGAGAATGGATTATGGACGATCACGAGATGGTGGCGGCGGCGCAGGTCTTTCGTTCCGGAGCTCCCGGAGGCCGGGGCACGAGTGTGCTACCGGAGGCGCAGGCCTGCTATCTGCCGTTGAAGACGGCCTGTAGCCTAGTCGGCGTGTTGGGAGTCAGGCCAGGGCAGAAAGATACGTATCTTACTACCGGCGAACGACGGCTGCTGGAGGCCTTTGCCAACCAGTCGGCGTTGGCCATCGAGAGGGCGCAACTGGCCAGGGCAGCCCACCAGGTAGAGCTTTTGCAGGCCACGGAGCGGCTCCAGACGGCGCTCCTCAATTCCATCTCGCACGACCTGCGCACCCCCCTGGTGACCATCACGGGCACGTTGAGCGCGTTAGAGGACGACGAACTCCTGCTCGATGTCTCGACCCGCCGCTTCATGGTACAGGCGGCGCGGGAGGAAGCCGAACGGCTCAATCGATTGGTGGAAAACCTGCTGGATATGTCCCGCATCGAGGCCGGCGCGTTGCGCGTCACTTGCCAGCCGTGTGATGTGGAGGACGCCATCGGCTCGGCGCTGGAGCAATTCGGGCGGCGGCTGGAGAACCGCCCCGTCTTGATCGGCGTACCGGACGGGTTACCCCTGATACCGCTGGATTTCGTCCTCATCGTAGTGGTGCTTACCAACGTCATCGACAATGCCCTCAAGTATTCGCCGGCCGTCGCTCCGATCGAGATCAACATCGACCTCGTCGACACGGAGGTGCGAATCCGAGTGGCGGATCGGGGGGTGGGCATTCCTCTCGAAGACCTGGCACACGTTTTCGACAAGTTCTACCGCGTGCAGCGCCCGGACAACGTGATGGGCACCGGCCTGGGACTCTCCATCGCCAGGGGCATCGTGGAGGCGCACGGCGGCCGTATCTGGGCGGAGAACCGCCCGGGGGGCGGCACCACGATGTCCATCGCCTTGCCGAGAGAGGGAACCAGCTCGGAGCGCGTGCGGAGAAGCTAGAAAAGCGGGATCGACTATGGCCAAAGACAGAGTCCGAGTATTGATCGTGGACGACGAGCGGGCCATTCGCCGTTTTCTGAATGCCGCTCTGACGGCACACGGATACGACGTCTTCGAGGCAACAACCGGGGAAGAGGCCTTGACGGCTGCAGTTGCCCGGCGCCCCGACCTGATCGTCCTCGACCTGGGGTTGCCGGGCATCGACGGGATAGAGGTCACGCAGCGCCTGAGAGAATGGAGCCAGGTCCCCATTCTTGTCCTCTCGGTGCGGGAGTGGGAAGGGGACAAGGTCGAAGCCCTGGATGCAGGGGCTGATGACTACCTGACCAAGCCTTTCGGCACCGGCGAATTGCTGGCGCGGATGCGTGTGGCCCTGCGCAGGGCCACCCAGCCACAGGCCACGCCGCTCTTTCGGGTTGGCGATCTCGCGGTCGATCTAGCCCGGCGCTCGGTGACCTTTGCCGGCGAGGAGATTGCCCTCACGCCTACGGAATACGACCTGCTGCGCGTGCTGGTCCAGAACGCGGGCAAGGTTCTCACCCACAACCATCTTTTACACCAGGTGTGGGGCACCGGGTACGGAGGGGAGCTACACCTGCTGCGGGTCAACGTCAGCAACCTGAGGCGCAAGATCGAACCGATCCCCGGCCGGCCGCGCTACATCGTGACAGAGCCCGGCGTGGGGTACCGGCTGCGCCTGGAGGTGTGAAAGCGCGCTGGCCATAGATGCTTGATTTCTGTCAGGCCTCGCATATAATGAGCATGAGCCTGCCAGCTTCAGGCAGCAAGTCGAAGAAACGCGCAAACAGGTTGAGGTTTGCCTGTGTTAGCGTGAGATTTCGAGTGTCCGAGCAATCCAGAGAAACTAGCGAAACAGAGCAAGACGCCGCAGACCCGTTCAAACGTTGTACGTCCCAAAAGGAGTCCAGCGGAGCGGACTGATGGACGTCCTCGGTCAGCTTCAACACGGCGCGCGCGGGCTACTCGCGCCCCCCCATTTGGTAGTAGAGATCGGCGCCGCCCACGGCCAAGGCGTCAACCTTGCCGTCCAGTTCGCCAAACAGGTGTTTTGCCTCCTCGGCGTCGCCGTCGGGTGCCGATACGCTCGATGCTGATCATCTCATCGTTGAAGTCGACAACCACCTTCTTGTCGCGGGTACTGCTCCCCAGGCTGACGCTAACGGCTCTTTTCATCATATATATCCTTGGATAATTGCTCGTCGTATGATAGCTTCCGTCTCCTATTGCCGTCCAATTATACACGCTGGAGCACCTGTGACAGGTCCGAAGACCTCTGGAGTTTTGCCTGATCCCAGTCACTCCTTACATTTCCACGAAAACCTCGAAAGTCTCTGCCGATTGACCCTGCCGTAGACTTGTGCCATAATGAAGTAATAAGAACAGACCTCCGGGAGGCGTAGACCGATGACAGTGCTGGTGACAGGCGCGAGTGGGTTCCTGGGGGGAGCTCTCACCCAGGCGTTGGTCATAAGAGGCGAAGACGTGCGCATTCTGGCGCGCAGGACGAGCGATCTGTGTCACCTGGAGAACATACCGATTGACATCGCCTATGGCGATCTGGACGACAAAGCAAGCCTGACTTTGGCAGTGCAAGGCGTCCGGGTCGTTTACCACTGCGCCGGCCTTGCGACGGACTGGGCTCCCTGGGAGGCCTTTTATCAGACGAACGTGGGAGGAGTGCAGAACCTGCTGGGAGCTATCGAAGAAGTGGGTGGGGTGCAACGCTTCCTGCACATCAGCACCAGCGATGTGTACGGCTATCCGAGAGAGGCGTGCGACGAATCTCACCCCATCACCAACGTCGGGTTGCCCTATAACCGAAGCAAGTGCTTGGGCGAACAGGCAGTCTGGAACTGGTACAGGAAAACCGGAATCCCAACCACCGTTATTCGACCTGTCTCGATCTACGGTCCCCGAGGTAAGGACTTCGTGACCGAAATCGCCGACCTGCTGCTCAAGAAACAGATGGTGCTGATTGACGGTGGGGAGTGTCCGGCCGGGTTGCTTTACGTAGACAATGCAGTTGAGGGCATCATCCAGGCTGCTGAATCACCCCAAACCGTAGGTCAGGCCTATAACTTGAGAGACGAGACCAACGAGACCTGGGGCGAGTATATAGAGGCACTAGCGCGGGGATTAGGGACCGATGCTCCCTGGATCAAACTGCCCGGCATGCTGGCTCTGGGGCTGGCGGCCATCTCCGAAGCAGTGTACTCCGTTCTGCACGTTCGAAGCCAGCCTCTGCTCACGCGCCACGCTGTGTACATCCTTATTAGAGATCAGGGATACCTCATCGGGAAGGCCCAACGCGATTTCGGTTTTCGCTCCATAGTAACCTTCGCCGAGGGAGTCGAACGAAGCCTGGCGTGGTTCCGGTCAGAAGCAGGTAGGTCGGCTGTGCCAGGTGATTGATAATAGCAACCAGCAATCTTAGAACTCAGGAAAGGGGAATGGGGAAGATGCCAGAATCAGAGAATTCCGCAGGCGTTAGCAACCTCAGTTATTCCTCAGTCAGCGCCTATCTCACTTGTGGGCGCTATTGGAAGTACCGCTACCTCGATCACATCCCCGCCACAGTTGCGCCGGCCCTGGTCTTTGGCACCGCCTTCCACAATACCGTAGAAACCTACATCCGTAACATGGCCCAGAGTGGCCAGAGCGCGGGGTTGGTCGAGATTTGGGAAGACGAGTGGCCGGCAGTGTTGGAGAAAGAAGGAGATCGGATCTCCTGGGGTGATGGGAGCCCTGATGCTCTTCTTGCCGAAGGCACGCGTATCTTGCAGGCGCTGGGGGTCGTCCAAGTTGTTAATGCTGTCACGCCCCTGGTAGATCCTGATGGGCACGTCCACATCGAGGATTTTGTGAAGATGGAAATTCCCGGGGTACCGGTTCCCATCGTGGGCTACATTGATATCATCAACTCCGATGGCGTGCCAGGCGATTTCAAGACCGCGTCAGGGCTATGGTCAGAGAAGAGTGCTCTCAACGAACTCCAGCCCCTCTTCTACCTGGCAGCGCTAGAGCAAGGGGGACATCAGGGCAACCCGGAGATGCGCTTCCGCTATTATGTCTTCACCAAGACCGACCCCGCTAAGGCTCAGGTCATCGAGACGCGGCGCACGCGGGGAGAAGTGAACTTATTATTTGACCTTGTCCGAGAAGTCTGGAGGGGGATCGCTGCCGGTGTATTCGTCCCCAATCCGAGGACGTGGAAGTGCTCGCCAGAGTACTGCGAGTACTGGGGGATCTGCCGGGGGAGAGCGCTGCAGCTCGAACTCCTTCGATCCTGAGCCGACCCCATCGTAGCTTCGCTCTGTGCCCCATACTGAGAGGAGTAAGACCATGATCCACATTGATCGCGACAGTGTCTCGAAGCCTGTCATCCTGGACTCACCCAAGGCGGGCGAAGAGTGGGAAAGGGCGGCCAGCTTCTTCGAGCTGCCTGTCGGGAAACGATCCCAGAAGAGGTTCTCCTTCGAACTGTATAGGGAACATGAGGTAAGAGACGCGCTTATAGATCTCTTCCATGGGAAGTGTGCCTTCTGTGAATCCTATGTAGGTGATGTCTCACTTGCCTACATCGATCACTTTCGGCCCATGAGTCGG
>JAKLPW010000333.1 GCA_022013675.1 Anaerolineae bacterium
CGCCGCCAGCCTGAAATTGGTACCCGCCCTTCAGGCTGGTGGTGCGGACATCATCGAGTTGGGAGTACCTTTCTCGGACCCAGTGGCGGACGGTCCGACCATTCAACGCGCTGCCCATACTGCCCTGCAGGCTGGTATGACGCCGCATGAGTGCCTCGATCTCGTCGTCAGACTTCGTCAGTCAGAGGTCATCGTGCCGCTCGTGCTCATGGGATACTACAATCCGATTTACAGTTATGGCCTGAGCGAGTACGCGCGAGATTGCGCAGATGCAGGCGTCGCCGGACTTATCGTGCCCGATCTTCCGCCAGAAGAGGCCCTCCCATTCCAGCAAGCATGCCAGCGTGAGGGGCTTGCTCTCGTGTTCCTGGTAGCACCAACCAGCGGAGAGGAGCGTATCAGAAGAATCGCCTCGGTAACCCAGGGTTTCCTCTACGTTGTCTCGCGGCTGGGTACTACTGGCAAGGGACACGGTCCAGGTCCTGGATTAGCTGCACAACTTGCATTAGTGCGGCGCCACGCCAAGACGCCAGTGGCTGTTGGATTTGGAGTGTCGCGCCCCGAGCAGGTGCGGGCACTGGCACACCAAGTGGATGGTATCATCGTCGGCAGTGCCGTGGTAGAGCGTGCCAGAGAGGGAGCGGACGTATTGCGCACCTACGTGGCCTCGCTCTGTGGCGCGTTGTCACACTGTTGTTAGCACTGCTTGCATCTTCGCGTATGTCTGCTCCAGGAGTTCCGGGACGACGCGAGTCGCGGCCAAGACGGGCATGAAGTTAGTATCGCCGGTCCACCGTGGCACAACGTGGATGTGTACGTGGTCTTCGATGCCTGCGCCCGCTGATGCGCCCATGTTGATGCCAATGTTGAAGCCTTGGGGTGACATAACCTTGCGCAGGACTTGCAGCGACTTGTTCACCAGCAGCATTAGCTCCATCAACACCTCGGGGGCGAGATCCTCCGTGCTAGGTACGTGCTCATACGGAACCACCATGAGGTGGCCGTTGTTGTACGGGTAGAGATTCAGGATTATGAAGGCGTGCTTGCCTCGATAGAGAATCAGGTTTTTCTCGTCACGGTCCTGGGCTATCGCCTCGCAGAAGATGCAGCGGCCTTTCTCCTTGTCGGAGAGGATATATTCCATGCGCCAGGGAGACCAGAGTCTTTCTGTCATGTATCTCCTTTCCTAGTCGTCCCAGATGAGACGAGTGCGGTGAATGGACAAGGTGTCTTTCTGGTAGCCAAGTGCCTCCAGCACATCGTCGGGGCGTCCGGTGGCCTGGCTACTAAGCTGCAAGCGCATGCCGAGGATGACGCCTGCGTCCCACTGCCCCTCGATGCAGAGAGTGTCCATCAGTGGCCTCAGATCGTACGAACGTATCTTGCCCTTGTGAAGTCTCTGCCATGGTATGCTCTTCTCTGCCATTAGAGCTTCGATGTGCCCCCGGATTTCCTCTGGCGACGAGGCGGTCATTAGCCGGACTTGATACTCTGATTGGCGCATCTGCGATTGCAGGGACGGGAATGCCAAAGGGATCTCTTCCACGGATATGATGCGTAGGCCCTCGGGCAATTGGGGCGATAGCTGTTCCACCACGTTGAGAGGAGGTAGACGGCGGGCGAGTTTGATGTCCAACAACTCGGCTTCGCTGGAGTAGCCGACCGACAGGGGCGCGGCGGATACTATCTTGGGCCTGGGATTGAAGCCCTCGGAATAGGCGATGGGTATCGCTGCCCTCCGAAGAGTCCGTTCCCAAATTCGCATCAGGTCGAGATGGGAGATATACTTGAGAGCCGATTCTTTAGTATGTCGGAGGCGCAGCCTCTGAAGGGGTCCGGGCAGATTGCTCAAGGGCATTTCCAGCTTCCCTTCTCGACCGAGCGCCGCTGTTGCGTGAAGGCCGAAAGGATGCCGCAATGAAGACATTCCTCTCGGCAGTCGGGTGAAACCCGACCTGACAGGCTTAGTTTGTACTCCTCCCACAGGAATTCCTTGGTCACGCCGATGGTGAGGTGATCCCAGGGCAGGGTCTCGTCATAAGGTCGCGAGCGCGAAGCGTAGAAAGCTTGATTCAGTCCCTGGGATGCGAAAGCATCGCGCCAGACGTCGGGGCGGAAGTACTCTCGCCAGGCGTCGAAGCGCGCACCGTTCTCCCAGGCTTGTGTGATGACCTTCCCCAGGCGGCGGTCACCGCGTGCCAAGGCCGCTTCCAGCAAGGTCGTGTCGTAATCGGACCAGCCAAGATGAAACGCACTCGCGCGTAACCCGTTTCGCAGGATCGCCTGGCGTCGCGCGACAGTCTCTCTGTCTGCCATGGGGAGCCACTGGTAAGGAGTATGCGGCTTCGGTATGAACGTCGAAGCACTGAGGTTGAGGCGTGCCTTGCGCCCCTGGATGCGACGGCCTATTGCTCGCACCTCTTGGGCCAGATCTACGATAGCGCGCACATCGTCGTCGGTTTCGGAGGGAAGGCCGAGCATGAAATAGAGCTTGATGCGCTGCCACCCCCGGGAATAGGCGGCCTCGGCTGTGCGCAGCAGGTCTTCCTCGGTCACTTTTTTGTTGATCACATCGCGCAGGCGCTGGCTCCCGGCTTCTGGGGCGAAGGTGAGCCCGGTCTTGCGCGTGCGCTGGATCATCTCTGCCAGTTGCACCGAGAAACCATCCGTGCGCAGAGAGGGGAGCGAGACGGAGAGTGGGGACCCAGACTCTCTATCAGTCAGAGCGTGCAGCAACCCCTCAATGTGGGTATAGTCACTGCTGCTCAGGGAGACCAGAGCAATTTCCTCGTAGCCAGTGGAAGCCAGGATATCGTCAATGGCACTACTGACTTCCTGTAGCGGGCGCTCCCGCACTGGCCGATATATGATCCCGGCCTGACAGAAGCGACAGCCCTGGGTGCAGCCGCGCTGAATCTCAATAGCGCCCCGATCATGGATGATGTCGATGTTGGGAACCAGCAACCGGGTGGGAGCAGGAGGAAGCTGGGCCACGATTCTCTTAGTGATGATGGCTGGGGTTTCAGGGGTGTTGGGCTTGACAGCAGCGACGGTGCCATCGGGCTTGTAGGTCACATCGTATTGAGAAGGAACGTAGACGCCCGGGATGCTCGCCAGATGTCTCAGCAACTGTGTCCTGTCCTTGTGTCCTCGGCGCTTCCAAGCGCGGTATGACTCTGTGAGTTCTAGAATGACTTCTTCTCCTTCGCCCAGGACGAAGAGGTCGAAGAAGTCGGCAAGCGGTTCGGCGTTGTAGGCCCCACTTCCGCCAGCGATGATGAGGGGATCGTCGTCGCCTCGTTCACGCGAATGTAGGGGGATGCCGGCCAGGTCCAGCATGGTGAGCACGTTGATGAAATTGAGTTCGCATGGTAGTGTGAATCCAATGATGTCGAAGTCCCGAAGGGGATGCAGTGTTTCCATACTGTAGAGGGGAATCTGAGCTTGCCGCATGGCAGCTTCCATGTCGGGCCAGGGGGTGTAGGTGCGCTCGGCCAGGACGCCTTCCTGCCGGTTGAGGATATCGTAGAGGATCATTATCCCCAAATTGGACATCCCAACTTCGTAGACATCAGGGAACGCAAAGACAAACCTGGTCTCTGTGGAGTCCCAGTCCTTGAGGACGCAGTTCCATTCGTGACCGACATACCTTCCCGGTCGAGTGACGTGGGGCAGGATGCGGTCCAGGGTGGCTTCGCTGATCATCTCTTCTTTCTCTTGGAGTGGAGCACTGCCCGAGATTATAGCCTCGAAAGGAGCTTCTGACAAGACGGTTTCATGGTGTCGCTGTGATCTTCACCAGTACTCGTCGCGAGCGAGGGCCATCGAATTCGGCCAGGAAGACGCCTTGCCAGGTACCCAGAACCAGTTGGCCCTTCTCGATCATCAGCGTTGCTGTATGGCCCATCAGGCTGGCCTTGACGTGCGCGTCGGCGTTCCCTTCACTATGAGAGTAGTGGCCGTTCATGGGCACCAGGGCTTCCAATCGTTGGAGGATGTCCTGGCACACGGAAGGATCGTAGTTCTCGTTGATGGTGAGGCCGGCGGTAGTGTGGGGCACATAGAGGTTACATAATCCACTCTCTATCTTTACCTCTCGTATGGCGGCCTGCACCTGGCTGGTGATGTCGTGGAGAACCGCACGAGACGGTGTGCGAAAGTGCAGCTCTTTGATCATGATTCCCTCCTCATCTGTTGAGTTGGCGGCTGGATCTCTCATTGTTCTTTTTGTCTTTCCTTAAGACGAATCTGCTGGCGGTGCTTGGCCTCTTCCATGCGCCGTCTTTCCTCCTCTGTCTCGTCAATGAGGGGCGGCACGGGCGCTGGTTTACCGTCGGGTCCCAGGGCCACGTAGACACAGTACGCGGTGTTGGTGTGGGTGGTCTCCCCGGTTAGTACGTCCTCCGCCTCCACGCGGATACCGACCTCCATGGAGGTCCGACCAACGTAGTTAAGCGATGCCCTGAGCGTGATCTGGTTCCCCACATAAGCCGGCGAGAAGAAGCTCATCGAGTCAATGGCCACGGTCACGGCGGGGAGACTGGCGTGTTTGGTCGCGGCTATCCCACCTGCTTCGTCCACCAGGCGCATGATCACACCGCCGTGCCCGTAGCCCATGGGGTTCGCATCGGTGAGCTGCACGAGCTGGCTGAGCACTACTTGCGAATCGCATACGCGTTTCGGTTCGAGGGTCATTTCTGGTCCTCCTCTGTTGAGATGCGCGCGTCAGCTTGGGTCTCGACCTCTCGCGGCGCATCTTCAAATGTCTCACTAGGAGATGAGCTTCTCTGGCTTAGTATAGCCGTCTTCGCTGTGTGTGCAAGAAGGCTAGAACCCGGGGACAACTCGAGCACGGAAATGGGCACTATCACGAGGAATGTCCAACGGGGTTGGACTTCTACCCGCTGCCAAGCAGTATCCGCACGGAAAGACACCCTGCGGGATAGCTCGTTTGACGGAAGTGGAGAGATATAGTATAATCTTGGCAACGTTGCGGGGTGGAGCAGTGGAAGCTCGTTGGGCTCATAACCCAAAGGTCACAGGTTCGAATCCTGTCCCCGCTACCTTTTTATATATTACGCGGCGGCGTAGCTCAGTGGCAGAGCAGGGGACTCATAAGCCCTTGGTCGTAGGTTCAAATCCCACCGCCGCCATAAATGAAATACCCCTCCTTAGATGGGAGGGGTTTTCTTGTTTTTGAGTATGGTGGGACACATTCTCAGTACCAGGAGAAGCGCTGGCTGGGACTGCGGGGGCTGAGGGCCTCAGGCGCACCCTGGGACGGGCGCTTGACGACGGTTATATCCCACTTGAACGTATGGGGGTCGTCTTTCGACATGGGGTACATCCAATCGGGCACGCGCCAGGACGTGTTCTTGGTCCACTCGCTTCTGCTGCTGCCCTCCGCCTGATTGGACTCAGAGGCTTCCGTGCGTATCCGCAGTACATACCATTCGTCGGTACCCAGAATGCCCACAGAGGCCCAGTTGAGTAGGATCTCTGTGTCCTGTCCTCTGAATGTCTCTCCACTCACTGGGCCGAGCAACACAGGGGCACGGTATTTCCAATCGGGCTCCTTGGTGGGAGGAGGCCTGGTGGCGATCGGAGAGCGCACCATGGTTGGTGTGAGCACTACTCCCGGAATCACGATCTCTTGGCCGATACGGATAATCTCCGGATTGATGAGGTTGTTGGCTTTCACGATGTCCTCTACGGTTATCCCATAGAGGTTGGCGATAACGCCGAGATTCTCGCCCTCTGCGACGATGTGAATGGGTGGGAGAGGAGTGGGCGTTGGGCCTCCCGGTGTGGGAGTGATCACGACAGGCACCAGATCTGACGACAGAGGGATGATCAGTACCTGATCTACTCTCAGATATTCGCCGTCGCCGATGTTGTTGGCGGCGATCAGGGCCTCTATCGTGATTCCATACTGCTCCGCGATGAAAGCGATGGTGTCGCCGGAGATGACCGTGTGGTGGAAGAAAGCAGGGGTTGGGGTTGGTGTAATGGTGGGAGTGGAAGTGGGCGTAAGTGTTTTAGTGACTATGCGAGTTGGGGTCGCAGAAGGGGCCATGGTGGGTGTTGGGGGGGGTACAGCCTGTGCCCAAGGCTTCAACACCCATAAGACTCCCAACAGAGCCAGAGCCGTCACGATTCCCGCAATGCCCGAGAACAGGGTTGGCGCGAAAGCAAGCCGCCGTCCGGGGGTGCTTGCCCCGCAGATAGGACAGACCCGTGCCGTGGCCGACATTTTCGCACCACAGGCGGGGCATCTCTCATCCGGCTTCTCCCAGGCTTTGTCGATATCTTGTGCACAGACGGGGCAGATATGGGAATCACCTGACTCTAGCTTGGCCCCACAGCGGGGACATTTCATACTATCTCCATTATCGCAGCGCCGATTTCAAGCAGTTCGATTATAGCGCACTTGCGGGGTGGCGACAAACTGACGCTGCGGCGGTTGTTGGGCGAAGACTTCGGAAGTCTGGTGCGCAGGAGATATACAGGATTCTGTGTGCTTTCACATCAGATCAGAGGCAATGCTGCTTCGGGGAAGACTTCCGAAGTCTGGCGAATAATTGGTTCGACAGCTCCCTGTTTGGGTCAGCCAATACCTGCCAGCCCCAGTTCGCCAGCTATACCCTGCATGGCGTTGAGTACGATGCTGATGTGCTCGTTCAGTTCGACGCCAAGCTCTGTCGCACCTTGTTCGACATCCTCACGATTTGCGCCTCGGGCGAAGGCGGAGTCCTTCCATTTCCTCTTCACGGACTTGAGCTTGACATCCAGGATGCTCTTGTTGGGGCGTACCAGGGCCACAGCCGTGATCAGCCCCGTGAGCTCATCCACTGCAAACAGGGCTTTGGCCATTCGACTGACGCGAGGAACTCCCAGGTAGGGCGCGTGTCCCTCTATTGCCTCGATGATTTCCTGCGGCCAGCCTCGCTCCCGGAGGATGCCCACTCCGACCGCGGGATGTTCTTCAGGGGTGGGGTGCTGTTCGTAATCGAAGTCGTGGATCAGGCC
>JAKLPW010000334.1 GCA_022013675.1 Anaerolineae bacterium
CGTTGGTCAAGGTGATGGCGTAGGTTAACACCTCCCCCGCTGCGGCTTCCTCGGCACTGACCCACATCGCGAGATCGAGGCCCACCGGATTGACGAGAGTTACACTGCTTCTCTCATAGGTCAGGATACCGCCGTCCACGATAGTAGCCGTGTTCGTGATGTGCGTTGCGGCCGGGAACACTGCGTCAAGAGCCACCTGAAAACCCAACTCGGCACAAGGGATCTCAGGGGCAATCAGGACCGCCAGACCATCGTGAAGGGGATAGCCCGGGCCGGAACCATTGAAGACGTACTGGATTCCCTCGTCGCCCGTAGCGTTCTCGATGCCAACGGTGGCATTGGCCCCGCCGGCCGTCGCCCCGGACAATGAACGGTATTGCAGCAAGATGGAATTATCGCTCTCGCGGAGCACAACTTCGAAGGTGAGCTCGTTGCCTCCTCCATAGGTGGGCACGTCCTCCCAGGCGATAACCGCATAGCAGTCAGGGGCGATGCCATAGGTGGCGTAGTAGACGTTGCCACGCTGGTGTGGTGCCAGATCATCCCAGAACGGAGCTATGAAGTTATCAGGGGAGCCCGGGGAAGGGATAGACTGGTTGCTATAAGAACTTTCTCCCCGGCCAAAGAGCACTTGGCCATTGGTGTTGACGTAGAACTCCGTATACTCCTGATCATAGAACGTGAAGGTGAACCCCAGGGGATACGGCCCACGAGAGGCATCATCAGCGGGAGGGACAACCTGGCCTGCAGTGACGTCAATCCAGTCATATTGCACGCCCCCATCGTCGTTGTCCATCCAAGTATACCCAAGACCGGACCAGCGCGGGACCTCACCGTTCCATCGGACAGAATTGCTGTCCGCATCATAGTGGGCTCCGCCCGAGACCGTGCCAGCCAGGTAGGTAGTGCCCGCGGGAATAGGGTCAACCACGCTCACATCACTGGCCGAGGCGGTTCCTCTGTTGATGAGCCGGATGGAGTAGCTGAGGGTATCCCCGCTGGACGCCTCGCTCTGATCCACGAGTTTGGTCGACGGTGATAGATCCGGACCCTCCAGCATCGTACCGGCCTGCCGCTGGTAGGTACCGCCCTCTCCATCGACAATGGCCACTGTGTTGGTTATGGTACTGCCCGGCAAGACGTCTTGCCCGACCTGTACCTGGAAGGCTATGCTATGCTCCCCGGGAATGAAGACTCGCGAGGGCACGAACCGCACGGCCAGCCTGTCGTGAAGGGGGAACCCAGGACCCTGGCCATTGTACAGATACTGCACCCCATCGGTGCCATCCATGTTCTCGACACCCACTGTTGCGCCATCTCCGTCGGTGGTAGGTCCCTCCAAAGACAGATACTGCACGAGGATCTCTCCACTCCCCTCGTAGAGCACTACTTCAAAGGTAAGCCTATCCGCTGTGCCGTAGCGCGGGACGTCCGCCCACTGGACTACGGTATAGCGCTGAGGTGAAGTTCCAAATGTACGGTAGTAGATAGCCCCACCCGCACTTGGATCCAGGTCATCCCAGAAGGCCGCGATGAAGTTGTTGGGCAGGGTGGTGTCAGGAATAGCAGCGTTCATCGGAGTCCAGGCTCCATCCCCGAAAAGTACCTGCCCATTGGTATTGACGTAGAACTGAGAATACTCCTGCCCGCAGAAGCCAAACCTGAAGCCCAAATCGTATGGGCCACGTGACGCGTCGTCACCGGCGGGAATGAGAGTGCCGCCGGTGGCATCGATCCAGTCGAACTGCACATCGCCTCTGTCGCTGTCCTCCCAATACCCAGGCCCACCGGGATGTCCGGCGGGCATCCTTCCCTGCCATCGCACCTCTCGCTGCACTGGATCGTATGTGGCCCCACCCTGGGCACTTCCTTCCACGTACTCGGTGCCCACAGGAACAGGATCCACCAGGCTCGTATTCTCCAGGGTGAACGGGCTAGCATTGAGAAGCCGGATAGTGTACTCCAGCGTGTTCCCAGCCGCAACAAGCGTCTTGTCCACCGACTTGGACGAGGGAGAGAGGTCTGGGACCTGCACAATCGTGGTGGCCGTGCGCGTATACCGGCCGCAGGCTTCATCGGAGATACGGGCCGTGTTGGTGATGACGGTATTGTTCGGCAGCCCATCGGCTATCGTGGCCTGGAAAGAAATCGCCCGCGACGATCCCCCGCCCACGCCCCCTTCCCAGGTGATCTGGTTCGCCAGCTCATCGTAGATGGCCCCACCCGTGGCGCTGCCTAACACGTAGGTAGTGTGCTCTGGAACCGGATTGACGAGCTCCCCCCGCTCCACGTCCGAGCCGGACGAGTTGCGAAGAAGAACATGATAAGTCAGAGTGTCACCGGTCCGTGCGGCCTCCCGATCCACGGTTACCTGTGACAGGCCCAAGGACGACCCCACCAGTAAGGATTCAACATCTCCACTGGTCACTGCACCTGTTCCCCCCAGAGCGAAGATACGTGCTCC
This sequence comes from Anaerolineae bacterium, assembly GCA_022013675.1. Lineage (GTDB taxonomy): Bacteria > Chloroflexota > Anaerolineae > JAKLPW01 > JAKLPW01 > JAKLPW01. Next base: position 2,465 of record JAKLPW010000334.1, read on the forward strand.
GGCGACAGCAGCCGCGCAGCCAGTGCGATTGGTACTCTGAAGCTCGGAGAGCATCTGCCAGCGATCAGCAACGGGATCGTAGCGCTCCGCTGAGGTGAGAGCATCCCACCCCTGACCACCGGCGATGACATAGAGATAGCCCTCGTGAGCCACCAGTCCTGAAGATTGTCTTCCAATCAACATGGGCGCGACGCTGCTCCAGGAATCCCCAACGGGGTCATAGGACTCGACACGCGTCAGCGCCGGCCAGCCGCCGGCCACGTAGATACGATCATTCAGAAGAGCAGCCGTCGCGTAGGCACGAGCGCCTCCGGGCATGGGTCTCTTTTCAGTCCACGTGTCACTCTGTGGGTCATAGGCATACGTCGTGCCGAGACTCCCATCCGACGCGTTGCCACCAAAAACGTAGAGGCTGCCGTTGGCGGCTGCCACGGCTGCGCCGCAAAGGGGCTGCGGTAGTGGAGAAACGGTGACCCAGCGATTCTCAGCGGGATCATAAACTTCCACCACGTTCAGGTACGGATCTTGGAGCGTGTCATCATAGCCACCAACGACGTAGATCAAGCCATCGAGCATGGCAGCTCCCGCGTTGCCCACAGCAGTGGGCTTGTCTGCCAGAGTTTCCCACTGATCCGCGTCGACATCATAGCTCTCAGCGACATCCAACGCGATGTCCCAATACTCTCCACCAAAGCCTCCCAGCACATAAATCACGCAACCCCTACCTGATATCGCCGTGTGACGATAGCGAGGCATGGGCATCGGACGCTCCATCTCCCAGGAGGGGAAAAAAACAGTAGATAGGCTAAGATTGGCAGTGATGGAGGGGTCTGCACGCGAGGCTGCAACGAAAGCCACATCATCGCCTTGCCCGATGAGCACGTCGACGGGAACTTCCACCCGGATCTCGACGTTCTGCGTCTCGCAAGGATCCAGCTCATCGGTGTGGCTGATGGGGGAATTTCCGCCCTCCTCCCAGATCGAGACCGGCCAGATGTTGTCACTTACGTGCAGATCGTACGAATCTCGCTCCAGTCCCAGGTTGGTTACGGTCACTCTGTAGACCGCTGTGGAACCGGCATCCCCCACAGCACTGGAAGATTCCACCAAGATCTGCACGTCACGCGTAGGAGTCGGTGCGGTAAGCCATTCCAGGGCACGGTCAAGCAGTGCGATCCGGGCCGCCACCGGGCCACTTCCCCCCAGGCCGAAGGCAAGATAGACAACCCGATGGGTGCAGTTGTCAGCCTGCAACCCTCCAACGCCATCTCCCTCGTAATCCAGAATAGGGATTGCCAGAAGATCCGCTGATGATATCTCGCTGGGTGTGCTCTGGTTCTGCGCGCTGTCCGGCGTGTTCAGGTCCAGGGCCACGTCGGCCATGATGCTTCCGGCACGCCCCGTCAACCTCGTCGCTCCGGCATCATCCGCCACATACCGAGCGTGCAGGTAGTCCCTGTAATACGACGATCCCTCCCCCCGATAGTCATCCCAATAGCCAATGTCTTGTCCCGAGATGAAAAGGCGACCACCGCCATCCATGTAGGCACTCAGTCCCCCCCAGGCTCCTATGTAACCCGGGGAGCCCACCGGCTGCGACCAAATGACCAGATCATAATCATTCAAATCATCCGCCGTAGGAACAGCGTCCATCGTCTCAACAGCATGGACATGATAAGGATAGAGCAAATCATGCAAGGCATCTTCATAATAGGAGACCTCACTGGCCGGCACCCATCGATCCGCATCCACCAGCAGAATGCGAGGCGCGATCTCTAAGCCAAAGTCCAGGACCTGGTTCTCAACCACACTGAGGGCCTGGCGAGATCCCCTATGACCCAGAAGGGAGGGCCACACCAGGATATCGTGATCGCCCGCCGGCGCAGTGAACGTGTAGTAACCAGAAGCATCCGTCGTACAGGAGGCAGGCGTCCCAGACAGACTAATCGTCGCCGCAAGGGGTTGACCGCTGGCAACCGAGATAACCCGCCCAGAGATAGTGCCATTTGGAAACGGGTCCAGAGCGAAATCCAACTGCGTGGCAGTGTGCGCGATGATCTCCATATCCCTGGCCATTCGCGAAGCGTAGCCGAAATACGCCGCCGTGACATCATACACTCCAGCCGCGACCGAGAAGGTATAGTAGCCGGTCACGTCTGCCGTGGCATGCGTTTCTCCCCCATGCGCCGTGTTTCGCATGGTGATGAGAGCATTGCCTATAGGCGCACCGGAAACCGCATCGGTCACTCGGCCCAGGAAAGTGCCGCTCTCCACCACCGTGCCTACCGCCTGATAAGCATCAATGCGACCCCAGCCGTAGTGGTTGTCCGGTACCTGCACCTGATTAGCAGGATGAACGACGGTGCTGGTGATGACCCTCTCGGTCTCCATCAAAGTGAGGGTAGGATTGGGCATTAAATCCACCATCCCGTTGTACTGGCGGTCCGCCTGAAGAAGAAGAGCGGTCAGGCCTGCAACGTGGGGGGCCGCCATGGAGGTCCCGTTCCATCCGCCTTCGTAACCACCCCCAGCGATGGTAGAGCGTATGCTGGAACCGGGAGCGGTAACCTCTGGCTTTATCTGTCCCCACGGGGACGGTCCCCGGCTGCTGAAAGAAGCCACCCGATCATCTCTATCCGTAGCTCCCACGGAGAACGCAAAGGGGAAACTGGCAGGAGATCCAACCGTGCCTTCGTTGGAGCCATCATTTCCAGATGAAAAGGCGGACATGATGCCAGCAGCCCGCCACGCCAGGATATCATCCCAGAACGAAATGTCGCTCCCATTGCTGTCGCCCCAGGAGTTGCTGACCACGTCGGGTGCCAGGTCTGGGCGGAGGCTGTCGCCGTTCAGGTCGGTCGGGGCAAGCATCCACTGGAAACCAGCGTGAATGTCAGCGTCAGTGCTACACCCCTCGTCGTCGAATACCTTCACCGCGATCCAACGGGCTCCAGGGGCCACACCCACTTGATTGCTGCCATCAGCTTCGCTGCCCACCATGATGCCCATGGTATGGGTGCCATGATCGGAGACATTCGAGATGTATGCTTCTCGGGGCCCAGGTTCATTGGGATAGGTGCCTGTGAAGTCAAACCAGTTGTAGTCGTGCTCTGAGGCATCAGGATCAGTTTCGTTGTAGCCTCGGTACTTGCGCTGCAGGGCGGGATGCTGCCAGTCCACGCCGGTATCCATGTTGGCGACGACGATGCCCTTCCCGGTGACCCCAAAGGCTTGCCAGGCCAGATCGGCGCGGATTATCTCAACGCTCCATTCCAGGTCCTGGGGTGAAGGTGCTTCGGTGCGAGTTACAGGCGCAATGCGGCGCACATGGTTGGCTCGAATCATCTCCACGTCAGGTCTTGCGGCAAGCTCAAGGAGCGTATCCAGGTCAGCCGTGATCGCCAGTCCGTTGAAAATCCAATAAGGCGCGATTTGGCTGACCTTTCCCTCGGCGGAGCGGGCTTCCAGGTAAGAGAGAACCGGCCCTTGACTGTACAGGGCTATCTCCTGCAAACGTGCCACTGTCGCACGTCGTCGTTCCTGCTTATCACTCATCATCACAACGGGGCGCAGGTCCGCGCGTTCGCGCAAGTGCACCAGGAAAGTCCTCTGGACTCCATGAGTAGCCGAGGATGCTTTCTCCGCGCTAGCTCCTGAAGGCTCCTCAAGGAATTCTTTGAGAAGCTGCGGCTCGATCTTCAAGCGCGTTTCCAGAGGTAGGGAGGAAATGAGGACGTACGCCTGATTGTGGTCGCCTTTGGGAAGAGGAGGCTTCCCCGCAGGGGGCTTCGCAGCAGGGGGCTTCGCAGCAACCGTTAGCGAGAGGAGCGTCAGCAATAGGGCAACCAGAACAAGGAAACGACATTTACGTTGAGCCACAGTTACACCTCCAGGCGATGCTACATACCGCTCGCCCAATAAGAGATTCTTCGCTTCGCTACTAATGACATGCACGTGTCATCTTTGGTCTGAACGGCGCGCTCCTCGCCGTGGAGATACTCAGAATGACAGACTCCCACGTTGGGAGAGGTCTCCCGACCGACCCCCAAGACGGCAACGGTCAGGAGACCTCGCCGAACAAGATCCCGCGTTGGGGAAGACCTCCCGACCGACCCTCCGTGTCTGTTGGGGAAGACATCCCACCGACCCTCCGTGTCTGTTGGGGAAGGTCTCCCGACCGACCCTCCTCGCGTCATTCGTGATACCGTCGTTAGGGGAGGTCTCCTGACCGACCCTCCCCTGTCATTCATGGTTCAGCATCGTCCGGATTTCCACCCGCGACAGAGGCCGCACCTTCTCAAGAATCAGGGGATGAGGATGATCATACACAGTGAAACTCTCATCCGCGTGTCCAAGTTGAAGCACATAAGGCGAGGGCCGATAATCTTGAAGAGCAGCGGGCACCGGCAGCCCGGCATCGGAGAAAGTGTCATCCACCAGGCTCACCGGCCCCAGGCGCGGGTAGGCCGTGGCATGATAGACCAGATCGAACCCCAACTCACCGCTGAAGAGGTAGTGATAGTAGCGCGAGGTGAAGGGATAGCGCTCTGGGAGGCGAGGAATGGTCCCGTAGAGCCTCTGGGTTGAGAGGGCGATGTAATCGGCAGAGTATATCGTTTCCACCAGCCAGTCCAGCTTGGCCTCATCAGCAACATCGTAGACATTCATCCGCTTCCGCCCGTATCTCCCGGAGCAGTCTAGGTCTCCCGTCATCTGTGTGAGCGGAAGCGGGTCATCCCAATGCTCCGTGGCCAGCGAGGCCCCTGGTGGTATGTGCTCGCAAATCCAGGCCGTGGCCTGAATCCAGGGATGGCGCTGGGCGTAGATCTGCTCAAAGGCCATGGCATAGAGTGCCGTGCTGCCCAGCACAAGCACCAACACACCCCTTGCTACCCATGCGAGGCCCTTGGAACGCGAGGCATCCAGCAGCCGTACCAGCAAGAGAGATCCGAATAGTAGAAGGAATGGAACCACCGGTAGCATATAGCGCATGAACTTGGCACTGAAGGACCCCACGATGAAGAAATAGGGCAAGGCCCATGACAGCAACACCAACTCTTCAGAACTCCGCCACTTCCGCGCCGATTCCACCACCACGACTACCAAGCCCAGGAGGCTGATTACTCCCAACGGTATGCCCAGGGACCATACAACGAGCTGCCGGATCTCGTATATGTAGTCCGTCCGCCCAAGATATTGCCGCACGTACGGCACGTCCAGCCTACCCTGGACCATCCAGCTCTGGGTCAGGTAGTCCGAGAGGAACCGAACGGCATCCAACAACGCATAGGGCTCAAACAGAAAGAAAGTCACGATGGACGCCACTGTGGTGACGAACATACCGAGTAGCACGCGTCGAAGCCAGCGCCACACTCGCGCTACCAGCCCTGGTTTTTCCGCTGCCCCCTTCATGCCAGTAGTGCCTGCCCATAATCCCCAAGCAATCGAGGCGGTCAACAGAAGCGTGACCGCACTCACCTTGGTGGCTAGCGCCAACCCGATGCTGAGTCCCAGGAGAAATCCGTGCCAGAGCCGGCCGTGCCGCCGCACCTCGACGGCCAGCGAGACGGCCAGGACCACAAAGAAAGTCAGGATCGTATCCACGGCATAGAAATGCGAGAGCTGAATGTGGAGAACGGCCACGGCTCCGAATGCCGCACTGAGCAAGCCAACACGCCAGCCATGCAGCTTCCGGCCCAAGTGATAAAGGAGAGCCATCGTGCCCAGGTCAAAGAGGGCCGACAATGGGCGCCCGAACAGGCAAAGCCTATGGGTTGGCCCCATGCCGTTGTTGACATCAGGCATGACGGAGGAGACAGCCTTGAGGAGATACATGGGGAAGGAACCATAGGCGAAGAACCGAGGATTGAGAGTGCTCTCGGGGCTGAGCAGGTTGTCCCAGTCAGGTGGCCAGGGCAACGACATCCCTCGCACCACCATGAATATCTGCCGCTCATCGGGGTGAAACAGATGCCCCTCGTCCCAATCCCAACCGTATACGCGCAGCGCAAGGGCCAACGTCAGGATGAGGCCAACCAGCAGCGGCTCCCACCAGCTTCGGCGTTTCGTGGTATCGTCGTCCCGTCGAGGCGCCATTCCCTACTCCGTAAGAGATTCTGTGGCACCATCATTGTACCACCAACGCGCCGAGGCCGCAAAGAAATCCCGAATAATGCGGATCCCACGAATCCCTCTTCAGCGGTTCTCATCACATTCGTGCTATTCGTCTTTCGTCATTCGTCATTCGTCTCAGTACTCCCCATCATCGGGATCTTCAGCCCGTGGCGCTTGGCCGCGGCGATGGCCTCGGGGTATCCAGCGTCCACGTGGCGCATGATGGCCATCCCTGGATCGGTGGTCAGCACTCTCTCCAGCCTGGCCGCAGCCTCTGCTGTGCCATCCGCCACAATCACTTGTCCCGCGTGCTGCGAATAGCCGATGCCAACGCCGCCACCGTGGTGGAAAGAGACCCAGGTCGCTCCACCCACTGCGTTGATCAAAGCGTTGAGGATAGGCCAATCAGAGATGGCATCGCTGCCATCCAGCATCCCCTCCGTCTCGCGATTGGGCGAAGCCACGGAGCCGCCATCCAGGTGATCCCGGCCGATGACGATAGGAGCCGAGATCTCCCCGCTTCCAACCATCTCGTTGATGATCAGTCCAAACCTCGCCCGTTCGCCGTAGCCCAGCCAGCAGATGCGGGCGGGCAATCCCTGGAACTTCACCCGCTCCTGAGCCATTTTTATCCAGCGCACGAGATGCTCGTCGTAGGCAAATTCACGCATCACCACTTCGTCGGTCTTGTAGATGTCCGCTGGATCGCCCGAGAGCGCCACCCAGCGGAAAGGGCCTTTCCCATCACAGAAAAGGGGCCGTACGTAGGCAGGCACGAAACCCGGATAGTCGAAAGCCTCTTTGACGCCGTAATCGTAGGCCCTCTGGCGCAGATTGTTGCCGTAGTCGAAAACCACTGCCCCCCGGCGTTGAAACTCCAGCATCGCCTCCACGTGCCGCGCCATGGACTCCATCGCCATTTCGGTGTATCGGGCGGGGTCACCGATGCGCAGCTTCTCGGCTTCCTCCAACGAGAGGCCGGCAGGCACATAGCTCAACGGATCGTGGGCGGGCGTCTGGTCCGTGACGATGTCGGGCGTGATCTTCCGCGCCACCAGTTCCGGCAGTACGTCGGCGGCATTGGCGATCAAACCAATAGAGCGAGGCTCCTCCTTGATCAAGGATTCCTCCACCATCATCATCGCTTCCTCAAGACTGTCGACCACCACGTCCACGTAGGCGGTGTCCAACCTCCGCTGGGCACGCCAGGGGTCCACCTCCACGACGAGTCCCACACCCTCATTCATCGTGATAGCCAACGGCTGCGCGCCCCCCATCTCTCCCAACCCCGCGGTGAGGACGAACCTTCCTTTTAGGCTGCCGCCAAAGTGCTCGCGCGCCGCCTCGCCCAGTGTCTCGTAAGTTCCCTGAAGGATGCCCTGAGTTCCGATGTAGATCCAACTCCCTGCCGTCATCTGCCCGTACATCATCAATCCCTGAGCCTCGAGTTCATCGAAGTACTCCTGTGTAGCCCAGTGAGGTACCAGGTTGGAGTTGGCCAACAGTACCCGAGGAGCATCGGGATGGCTCTTGAGTACACCTACGGGCTTGCCGGACTGCACCAGCAGGGTCTCGTCGTTCTCCAATTGCTTCAAGGCCGCTATGATGGCGTCGAAGCAGTCCCAGTTCCGCGCGGCCCGGCCTCTCCCCCCGTAGACGATCAACTCGTCGGGATTCCCGGCTACCTCGGGGTCCAGGTTGTTCATCAACATGCGCATGGCTGCTTCCTGTCCCCAACCCTTACACGTCAGCTCCGTTCCTCTCGGTGCTCGAATAACCCTCTTCATGTTACACTCCTCCTCTAATCACGATCACGAATCCCACGAATGAACGAATACCACGAATAATCAGTCAATCATCTCACAAGCATTCGTGCTATTCGTCCACTCGTGCCATTCGTGATCTAAATTGCAGTTCTTACCGCACCCACCAGTTCGCCGCTGGACACCAGCTCCCAGACGGCCTCGATATACGGGTACATGATAGCATCGCTCTCCAGGAACGGCACTCGCTGGCGTATCAGCTCATATGCCACACCAGTGCCCTTGCCCATCCTGCGGGGTTCGCCCATGATCTGACGCCGGAAGTCAATTCCCTGAGCCGCGGCCAGAAGCTCGATCGCGATGATATACTCAACATTGCGCAGGATCTCCCGCGCCTGACGCGCAGCGATAGGCCCCATACTGACGTGATCCTCGGTGTTGGCCGAGGTCGGAATCGTGTCAACACTGGCAGGATGAGCCAGCACCTTGTTCTCCGAGGCCAGCGCCGCAGCGGTGTACTGCACCAGCATGAAACCCGAATTAAGCCCGCCGTGCTTGATGAGAAAAGCCGGCAGCGTGCGCCTGTTGCTGGCATCATCAATCAGACGCGTTAACCGTCGTTCCGACATACTGCCCAACTCCGCCAGCGCGATAGCCAAAAAATCCATGACCAGTGCTATCGGTTCGCCGTGGAAATTGCCGCCGGAGATACAGATGGGTTCGCCGTTCTCGGGGAAGAAGATCAGAGGATTGTCCGTAGTGGAATTGAGTTCGATCTCAATGGTCTTGCGAGCATGGGCGATGGTATCACGAATCGCACCATGAACCTGAGGAATACACCGCAGGGTATAGGCATCCTGTACATTGAGCGGATCGTCCTCGCGGAGAAACTGGCTGCCCTCAATTAAGCGGCGGACGTGAGCTGCGGATTGGCCCTGTCCACAATGGGGACGGTGAGCATGGATAATAGCATCGAAAGCCCTGGGAGTGCCATGAAGGGCTTCCAGGCTCATAGCGCCGGCGATATCTGCCGCCCGTGAGAGACGCTCGGCCTGCTCTGTTACCAATGCCCCGATGGCAGCCATCATGGCCGTGCCATTGGTCAGTGCCAGCCCCTCTTTCGCCACCAGCGTCGCGGGAGTCAAGCCAGCCCTGCGCATGACCTCTCCTCCAGGTGAACGCTCGCCCTGGAAAAAAGCCTCGCCCTCTCCAATCAGCACCAGTGCCATGTGGGCCAGAGGAGCTAGATCGCCACTAGCTCCCAGCGATCCCTTGCAGGGAATACACGGATACACCCCTAGGTTAATCATGGCGATGAGAGTATCGAGGGTCTCTTCGCGGATGCCGGAGTGCCCCTTGGACAAAGTATTCGCCCGGATGAGCATCAGCGCCCGAACCGTGCCCCCATCCAGAAGCTCTCCTACTCCGACGGAGTGGCTCATGACGATATTGCGCTGGAGCTGAGCGACCTGGTCGGGAGGGATCACGCGGTCTTTGAAGCATCCAAACCCAGTAGTGATCCCATAGATGATGCGCCCCTCGGACACGAACCGCGCGACAGCCTCCTGCGCACGCCGTACGCGCTCACGGGTCACATCTGCCAGTTCTACCCGTACTTCCCTGGGCGTTTTCCAGGCTCCAGCCACCGCCACCACGTCTGCAATGGTCAGATGTTCACCGTCAATGCGAACACTTGCCATTCTCTTTCCTCCACACTGAGGCTAATTCAACAAGAAAAGACCGGTGGCACGCCCTCGCATAACCTCCGGTCCCTCCATGACTCCTCTTGGTAAGCATCTCCAGAATCAGAGCTCCCGTATGTGATCCCCGAACCGCGCCATTAACTTGTCCTTCGATAGAAGCCCTGCCACTCTATCCACCGGCTGTCCGTCCAGAAACACGATGAGCGTAGGAAGGCTTTGCACTCGAAACCGGGTGGCCACACTGGGGCTGTCATCAACATTAAGCTTCACGACCTTCAGCTTCCCGGCCTGTTCCCTGGCGATCTCCTCCATGATAGGCTCCATCGCGCGGCAAGGAGCACACCACGCAGCGGAGAAGTCAACCACCACTGGGACATCAGCCTTCAGCACCTCGGCCTCGAAACTCTCATCGGTACCCGTAACGATGCCTGCCATACAGCCACTCCCTTCCTTGTCGTGTAGCGCAGCCATAGTGCGGAGACTTCCCGATAGAAATTGTGACGCGCCAACCTTGCTGAAAGAGCTTACGCCAGCTTCAAGAACAATTCGATAACTCGATGCAAGCTTCCCTCGAGTTCTGGATCGGATGAGCCGCGCAGGCATTGTTTCAGGTGGCTGCTCACGATGAGCAGACCGGCCTTATCCAACGCGGCGCGAGCGGCCATCAACTGAGTAATGATATCCTCACAATCGCGCTCGTCCTCTATCATGCGCTGGATACCCCGAATCTGACCCTCCACCCGCCGCAAGCGGGTAGTAATCTCCGCAACGGCCTTGACATCTCTGTTTTCTTGCGCCACAGTCCCACCACCTCTATCTATCTACTGGCCACCCACTAGCTATCAACCACTTCTGCCGTCATCTTACACTGACTTACCTCTACTGTCAATACATACCCCTCTCGCCCGCCGCCAGACGTCGGAAGTCTTCGACGAAACGAGAGGCATTCACAATCTTGACTAGATCGAGAAGAACCTGCATCCTCAAACAGACGGCAGACTTCCAACGTCTCTTCGTGCCTCACCCATTGGACCCTCAAGAGACATTCGCGCGTAGAAGTCCTTAATGGCCTCTAGCGCCCTTGCAGCATCATTAATGTCAACGGTGACATGCTCCAGAGGGCAGAGGTCGTTCCGGCTGAGATTGAGGATTCCCTCCACGAGAAGGTCGTATTCCATTCTGATGCCCTGCTGGCGCAGATAGTCCATAGCCCTTCGACTCAGCAGGGGAGTATAGACAGCCTCCACACCCACAGCCCGAGCCAAGAGAGCAGCAGCCTTGCCCACCACAACGTCCGCCATGGATGCCCCACGAGAGGCCGTACCCAGGGCGTCAACACAGGCAAGCAACCCCAGCAGCATCCGGTCATCGCTCTGCCAGAGCACCTCCCCTTCCTTCACAATCACCAGGCGACAGTCGCCGGCCTGGAGTATCTCACGGGCCAAATCGAGATCGCTAGTCAATGCACCCCTCTCCTCCAACCATCTGACACGCAGTATATCCAGAGCGGTCTGCATTGTCAACCCTGTCGGCCCAGATCCCCAGAATCAACGCTTCGGTGCATCTCCGATGGACACCCTTCGCTGCCAACAGGCGCGCCACCGCCAACAGGGGGCGCTGGCATAGCCCCGGAGGGCACAGCAAGCAGTGCCCTTACATCCTTCGCCACACCACAGTGCCGTACCACCGTACGAGTCTACACCATCTCCGACGGGTCTACACCGTCCCGTACCAGACCCTCCCCATTGCACACTTGACACAACCCTGCCAATCGTGGTAGATTGTGCGTAAGTCCGGCACGGATCAAGAGTAGCGCATCTTGCAACAGAGGAAGCTTACATCTGACTCAGCGAGGAAACCACATCTAGAGGGAGAGTGCCGATGGGAGATCCCAGCCACGCGAGAGCCGAGGCAGTCATGAGATGAACCGCAAAACATCGGCTCTTTGGCGAGGATTCCTGCAAGCGCTACCCATCGTCGTGGGCGTGCTTCCTTTTGGAATCGCTTACGGCGCAGCGGTAGCGCAGAACATGCCTTGGTGGGGTGGCATGGGCATGTCCGCCCTGGTCTTCGCCGGAAGCGCCCAGTTTATCGCCGTGGGTCTGGTAGCGCGGGGAGCAGCCCCGCTGTCCATCATCATCACCACTGTGTTGGTAAACCTGCGCTTCGTTCTGATGAGCTCGGCGCTCTCGCCCGTATTCCGCAAGAAAGGACCCCGCTGGCAGCCATTGCTGGCGTTCTTCGTGGTGGACGAGTCCTTCGCCGTCAGCAGCGTGGAGTTCGAGCGCGGCAAGAGTGATGCTATGTTCTTCCTGGGTTCCGGCCTGGCACTCTACCTCATCTGGCAGTTGAGCACCGCCGCCGGTATCTGGTTCGGCCCCCTAATCCCGGAAGGGTTCGGGCTAGAATTTGCACTCTCGGCCAGCTTCATCGGCTTGCTGGCTCTCTTGATTCGATCTCGCCCGGCGGCCCTGGTTGGCCTGCTGGCAGCCATCCTGTCCCTGGCGCTATACTACGCATTGCCCGGGACGTGGGCCCCCTTGATCGCCTCTCTCATTGCGGCGACGATAGGAGTGATATGGGAACAACGGAAACGTGGGGACTGATTCTCGGCATGGCCCTGGTAACCTACCTGATCCGTTATCTGCCGCTGGCCTTCCTCAGCCAGGCTGAGATACCCTCCTGGTTCGCTCGCTGGCTGGAGCTGGCGACAGCGGCCATCTTGGCGGCCATGCTAGCACCCACGGTGCTGATCGTCAAGGACAGGATTGATCTGTCCCTCAGCAATGCCAATTTCTGGGCCGCCATACCTGCCGCTCTGGTCGCCTGGCGAACTCGTAACATAATGTTCACCATTCTGGTAGGCATGGCAGCCTCGGCGGTCATCCAACAGGCAGTGTGGTGAATCGAATAGCATCGGCCGTTTTTCCAGAATGATGCGAATAC
>JAKLPW010000335.1 GCA_022013675.1 Anaerolineae bacterium
CAACATGGAAGCCCTGGGAGTTAGCCTCGCCGAGATAGATGCCATCGTCATCTCCCACCTGCACGAGGATCACGTGGGCGGCGTGCGCCAGATGATGCAGGGTACTTTCGCTCTTTCGGGCCAGCCCGTGGACCTGAAAGGCAAACGCGCCTACGTGCCGGTGCCGATCTCCAACCCCACGGCCCGAGTGCGCGTGGTGCATGAGCCAAGAGTGATCACCCCGGGCGTCGCCAGCATGGGCCCTATCCCGCGCCAGATGTTCTTCTACGGCTGGACCGTGGAGCAGTCACTGGCGGTCAACGTCGAGGGCAAGGGCATCGTGCTCATCATCGGCTGCGGCCATCCCACCCTCCCGCGCATCATCGAGCGCGCGGAGATGCTTTTCGAGGAGCCCATCTACGGCGTCATCGGCGGGCTGCACTACCCGGTGACAGCCTCACGGGTGATGAAGTTTGGCATCCCGATGCAGAGCATATCCTGCACGGGCAAGCTGCCCTGGAAGCCCATCAATCGCAGGGATGTGGCGGCCAACATCGCCTTCCTTCAGCGTCGCAATCCCCAATTGGTATCGCTCTCGCCTCATGATAGCTGTGACTGGAGCATCGAGGCGTTCCGCTCGGCCTTCGGGGAGGCCTACCGGGAGTTACGCGTGGGGGAAACCATCCCGGTGTAAGGGCAACGTGGTCCGAGTAGTGGTTGGTGGCTACCATCAGCTCAATGTCGGTCGCACCATGATCAGCTAAATACGCCACGACGGTAGATCCAGCCCCGGTCAGCCCTCCGTCGATCAGAACACCATCGCTGTTGGGGAGATGAAGCCTGCATGAGTCGCTCTGGCCGACATCAATGAAGTGGGCGGCGAATGATTGCCAGGCGGCTGTGGACAGCGATAGCGATGAGATCGCGGCGACGGCGAAGGATGGGAGCCAGATCCGAAGCATCTTGTTGCAGCTCAGACTGCGCTTCGACCTCTCCTGCCGTCGCATCGGACTCGATGACTCCACATCACATAGAGCAATGGAAGTGCTCAGTAGTTAGTGCCAAACGGGGGATAGGGGTCCTTCTTGACCTGCGTATAGTAGTCTTCACGCCCCTTCGTGCACGACATCATTCTCTTGTAGAAGAGGCCACGTACTCTTACTGGCGACTGATCTTACCCTCCAGAACCTTTCCCACGTCTTTCTTCGAGTGGGAGACCTTCGTCCGAATCGGTGGAAGATCCGGAAGGCGTAGCTCCAACCAGTGATGATCCGGAGATCGTCCTGGAGTGCTTGGTGGAGAGAAACCGAACTTGGTCTGAAGCAAGCTTCTGATATCTCGGGGACTGCGAGCCATATGACGTCCTACTTAGGTTCAGTGGGTTGAAGGTATGCCCTCAGATGCCTGAGCTCCGCTGCATCGTACCGATTCTCGGTAGCGCCCTGCTCCACGAGCCCAAAGTATTCAATCAGCGACAACACATAGTCTCCATAGGCTTCAGCGATCGTGGTACCGACGCCGTAGACCATGAACTCGTCGTCGCTCATCAGATACTGACCATGGGAGTCGCACTCAATGGTCAGCACTAACGGTTTGATCTGGCGCCATCCAGGAGCGAATCTCTCCGGCAGCGTAAGCGTCACCGCTGCCGTAGGAGCGATAGACGCCGCTGGCTCGGTTGATACCCGCAACACAGATGAGCCAGCGGAAGCCCCGTGCCACCTCGAAAGGCTCCTGTCAGCAACCCCCAAGCTGTGGCTACGTACTTTATCCAGAGTCATGGGTTTCCTCCGCCTTATGAGCCATGTACTTGTCCAAACTGGTCTGAAGAGCAACTATGAAGTCCTGGACTCTCTCTGGGACGACGACGATTCGCGCCACACACTCAGCTTGGATCGCCTCCATGCCCTTCAGCTTCTCAAGGTTCTGTTCTGGTGAGCCCAGCAGAACGGGAGGCCGCATCTCGAAGAACGAAACGGTGAATTCGTAGTCCGAATGTTGCACCAAGATGTTATTGGCATAGCAACTTGGGAAATCGGCTGGGGTGTGGAAATCTAAAGACACCCCTACAATGCCCTTTTCTTCATCATTGCTTGATGGGTCTAAGGTGGATGTTCCCATCTGAATCGTCCTCCTGGCAGTTACATGAACCCTCGCCGATCCGTTACCACGTGATTAGACCATAGAATTTTCAGTTTGTCAAGCCAACGGTGCGGCCGAGGCCCACCTTCAGATTCCTTGCACAACCAGCCTGATCCTGAACATCTCGGGCTACGAGTGGAAGCTCCGAATCGAAGAGGCCTACCTGCGAGAAGCGCACGGCGCGGAGTACGAAGCATACTGCGCCCGCACCTGTCGCTACTTTCCCTGGTTGGGCCGAAGAGAACTGAAGATCGCGCGTGGGACCCAAGTGCCAGATGAGCCAGGCGGCAGCGCGAATACGTCAGGCGGGAGGGATTTCAAACGTAAGAGCACATGAACCCCATTCGGCAGTACACGGCCACAGTCCGTTCGACGCTTTGACCCCGTTGACGCCTTGCGCGCTGTACGTTTGAGACGCGTCCCGGTCTTGTTTGAGGAGCCCTCATCCATGTTCGTCCATGTCCCATCCCCAGATGCTCTTCCAAATTAGACACGATCATGCAGTTGGTGTATACTATGTCCAGTGAGTGTTCACGCCACCAGAACAGTTAGCATGAGCGCGGACACTTCAACCGAATAGCTAGTTCTCCGAACCGTGTAGCCTAAAGAGAACCTCCATGGCACACGGTCGTAGCATCGCACAGGAATGTGCGGTCCAAGGTATGGATGGAAACGTCCGTGCCCCCCGTGC
>JAKLPW010000029.1 GCA_022013675.1 Anaerolineae bacterium
CCCAGGCAGAGTCCGCGCCAAACCCGACCCGAACGGTCTGCCAACCAAGGCCTGCCCGACACTTGGAAAAGCAGAGCGCTGGCGGCACCCAGAGCAGCCACCAGGGCTATCGTGCCGCTTCCTCCCAGTAGGGGCAGCAGGCCAAGCGCGGCCAGGCATCCTAAAGCTGACCCTCCCATGTTCACGCCGTAGAGCAGACCGACGTGCTCAGGTTCAACCTGTAACAGAGAGCCGATCACCAGCCCACTGAAGAAGAAGGGCATGACCAGGGCCAGGTAATAGAGGGTCAGGTAGAGCAGTTGCACCCGTTCCCATGCGATGCGGAAGGAATCAAAGGGGAGATAGTTGATGGCCAGATAGCTCCCGATGGTGCTCAGAGCGAATCCCAGGGACATCTCAGTGAGATAGTCGGCTTTACCTCTCGTGCGGGAAGGGGGCCGCACGGACAGGATCGAGCCGCTGGCACCGAAGCCCAGCAGGGCGACGCTGACGCTGAGGAAGGCGAAGTGGTACCATTGGGCAACAGAGAAGATGCGCGTCAGGGTTATCTGCAGGATCAACGTGGCTGCGGAGATGAGGCCGATGGCGATATATCTCCATAACATACGGTTATCCCTCGTCGCGATGAACTACCTGGACAGATATTCCTGCTTCCATTATATTGTATCAGGACAGGGCGTCAAAGCAAAGTTGACACGGCAAGCGAACTTTGCTAAGCTAATGCACAGAGTCGTCATGTTCGAGGAGTACCTGGAGTGGATCAATGAAGCGTTTCTATCAGCCGACGCGGATTATCACCGGTGTGGGATGTTTCGACCAGTTAGGAGAAAGTGCTCGGTGCTACGGAGAGCGAGCGCTCCTGGTCTGTGGCGGCAGAGCGATGCGAAGATCCGGGACGCTGGATCGCGCTCAGACCCTGCTGGGCGGCGCAGGGATCGTGGTCGTGATCTATGATCGGGTCAGAGGCGAACCCACTCTCGATATCGTCGAGGAGGGCATCGCCCTAGCCCGCGCGAAAGGCTGCCAGGTGATCATCGGCCTGGGGGGCGGCAGTGCCATGGACGTCGCCAAAGCCATTGCGGGGCTGTTGCCACTCCCGGGGAGAGTACGTGACTATCACCACGGGCGCAAGATCGAGAGCCCTGGATTGCCCTTCATCGCCATACCCACCACGGCAGGCACAGGGGCCGAGGTCACCAAGAACGCCGTGCTCACCGACCCCGCGCGGGGCATCAAGGCCAGCATCCGCGACGACACCTGGTTTGCCAGAGTCGCTCTGGTGGACCCAGAACTGACGCTCCTTCTGCCACCTTCGGTCACGGCCAGCACGGGCGGCGACGCTCTCTGCCAGGCTATCGAGGCATATGTGTCCATCGGGGCCATGCCGGTCACCGATGCCTTGGCTATGGAAGCCATCCGACTCCTGGGACGCAGCCTCGTACGGGCCTTCCAAGATGGGCAAGACATCGAGGCCCGCTCTGGTGCGCTGTACGGGAGTCTGCTGGCAGGAATGGCGCTGGCTAATGCGCGGCTGGGCGGCGTGCATGGCATGGCGCATCCGCTGGGCTACCGCTACCACATCCCGCATGGGACGATTTGTGGGTTACTCCTGCCCTACGTCATGCAATATAATCTGGCGTACGCCAGCGAGAAATACGCGCGCGTCGCTGCCTTGCTGGGCGTAGACACGCGCGACATGACAGAAGAGGAGGCCGCACGCAAGTCAGTGGATGCTGTAGAGGGTATCCTGGATGCCCTGGCGATACCGCGACGTCTCGCTCCCCTTGGTGTGGTCGCGGATGATTTCGAGGCTATCATCGCGGAGTCGCTGCCCTCTGGATCGCTGAAGCACAATCCCCGGCCACTGGGGGCCGAAGATGTCCGGCAGCTACTGGCAGAGGCATTATGATCCGACGGAGCTAGCCTGGAACGCCACAGGAGCCTGTAGAGACGTTGTATACAACGTCTCTACAGCAAACGTCTCTACAGGCGACCCAACGTCTCCGGCTGGCGTCGGTGAACCGTCGGGTCACGGACCCGACTTGAGCAGAGGGCTGGCAAGCGGTTTTTCCCTTCTGCTATGTTTTCCCGCAAGAGGCGCAGAAGGCAGGCTTCGACGATGAGCGACAGGGCTAGCACCGCGATTGGCCAACACGTGAGGAGGGCAAGGAATGGAAAAAGTCAGTGAGGCGCAGAAGGAATACCGAGGAGGAGACAGCGGCGTGAAGTATCTCTTCCGAGGCCCACACACGGACTGGGGCGTGATCTTACTCAAGCCCGGGGAGAGACTGGGTGGGCACTATCACAACGAAGTTGAGGAGACCTTCTTCTTTCTAGAGGGAAAGGCGAAGATCGTCATTGAGGGAGTAGAACATACCGCCGTCGCAGGGGATGCCTTCCGCCTCATCGCGCCGGAGAAACATGCCATCTTCAACGATAGCGACTCCGACGTCAAGATGGTTTTCATCAAATATCCCTACCTCCCCGAGGACAAGGTGACTTTCTAGCCCCAGGCCCGACGTTGTAGAGGCGACCCACTGTGACACCGCCAACTTCGCCGCAACGGGCAGGCCCACCATGGGCACAGGCGCTTCGGAAAGTCTGTGACCGACGGGTCGCCCCTACAACACGACTTTTCCTGATGGTTCCCCCCATTTCACCGCGGAGCTCGCCGAGGGGACCGCTGAGAAGATCAGAATGGCTTTCTCTGTGTGCTCTGCACCCTTGACGGTGAAACAAAAAGGATACCGAGACTTGAAGGTAATCATAGACTTCGATGGCACACTGACGGCTGAGGAGACCCAGGTCAAGGCGCTGGCCGGCAGATCATTGGATACGCTGGCGCACGAGATCATCGGCGTTCCGCGTGAGGAGTTGGCGGCGGACTATCAGGCCACGCGGGCACGCCTGATGCAGGCACCCCACCAATACTGGTGGGAGGTCAATGGCCTGATCGCAAGCTATTGCGATGAGGGTGCTTTTATCCTCAACACGACTACCCTGCAGGTGATGTTGCGGGATGATGTACTTTATCGGCAGGCAGTGACAGCCGCCTTTCCGCAGGCCGAGTACGACCCGGTGATCGACTGCACCAACTACCTCTTCCATCGCCACACGGCCGAGCTGGCTCCTGCTTTTAGACCCGCTGCCCGCGATGTGCTGGCTTCTCTCATTGAGAATCCCCTACATACACCGATCATCCTCACTAACTCGCTAGGCGACAAGGTGACTCGTCACCTGACGACTCTGGCGTTAGATGAAGAGATAGCGGTCCTGGGCGATACACGTCAGTACGAGATGGACCCGGAATGGACGCGCCACTTTCCGCATCCAGTGTTGGGGCAAATCCAGGTCTGGCCGGTGGCGGAGCAATACCGGGTGGATCTACGCCGTCCGGCTTACTACCGGGCCCTGGTTCGTGCTGCGGATGACGGTTCCTCGCTGGCTGTCGTGGCCGATACGTTTTCGCTGCCCGGCGCGCTGCCGCTCTTGATGGGTATCCCGTTCTTCCTGCTGCGCACATCGTACACGCCTGCCTGGTGTGCCCAGGTCGTGGACGCCCATCCCCTGGGCTGCGTCCTCGATGATCTGGCCGATCTGCCGGTGGCATTGGAGGCCATCCCTGCTGCTTGATTTCACCACTGAGGGGGCGGAGCACGCAAAGAGAGTCCTCTTGATCTTCTCCGGATTTTCGGCGGGCTCTGGTGGAGAGATGTGGGGATTAGCAGGAAATTGCTCTTGACAAACCTTGGAGTTTGTACTATAATAACTGCAATTAGGCAGACGAGTGCCTATGCCTCTAGCCCCACCGTTGTGGGCCCGCTCAGTAGGTCCTGAGCAAGCGAGCCAACGAACGGCGGGGGTTTTTTCTTTTCCCCCTTGATTGCGACATCCAAAACCTTGCCCGGTGCGTCCCGAGCATCAGTGTGGTCTGGAGGTTAGTGACCAGCGAGATGACTCGGGATGTTTGCATATCTGGGTGGAGACTGAGCTAGCTCCAAGTGACTGTGGCCCACAATCTGCCTGCCTGGGCCAGGGAGATGGGATCTAGTGGGGATGGACCAAGAAGAGTTGAGAAAAAGCAGGCAGACACATCATAAAGGAGGACAACCACCATGAATTTGAGACAACCGAACGCCAATGCGGCAACCCAGACATTCAATCGCTCCAAGAGCGTCGTACCAATGTCTGGGCTTTGTACTACTTGCCAGGACGGGTGTAGGGGCGGTTGCGAAGTCTGGCTGTCTTCTTTCAGGGGGCGTGAGGTGCTCTATCCTGGTCCCTACGGAGAGGTGGCTGCGGGGGCGGACAAGGAATACCCGGTAGACTTCTCCCACTTGAATATCCAGGGATATGCTGTTGGCGCCGAGGGCCTTCCGGAGGGAGTGGAAGCCGGTCCGGACACGGCCATCTTCCCTGCTGTGAGCACCGAGACAGAATACGGGAGGGATAGGAAGACCAAGATGCGTCTGCCCATTTTCACGGGGGCCCTGGGATCCACCGAAATCGCCCGGGTCAACTGGGAGCATTTCGCCATAGGCGCAGCCATTTCTGGCATCACCCTCGTATGCGGCGAGAACGTGTGCGGAATTGATCCCGAGTTGGAGATGGACAGACACGGCAAGATCAGCAAGTGCCCGGAGATGGATCGCCGCATAGAGATCTACCGGCGCTTCCATGACGGTTACGGCGAAATGCTGGTACAGATGAACGTGGAAGACACCATGTTTGGGGTGGCCGAATACGTGCTGGAGAAGCACGGCATCGACACCATCGAGCTTAAATGGGGGCAGGGAGCCAAGTGTATCGGTGGCGAGATCAAGGTTCGGAGCATCGAAAGAGCCGCCGAACTCAAGAAACGGGGCTACATCGTCACACCCGACCCGACGTTGCCCGATGTGCAAAGAAGCTACGAAGAGGGCGCCTTCCGGGAGTTCGAACGCCACTCTCGTCTGGGCTTTGTGAGCCAAGAAGGCTTCCTGCAGGAAGTGGAGCGTCTGCGCAATCTCGGGTTCAAGAGGATTACGCTCAAGACGGGGGCCTACTCTGCGGTGGAACTGGCTATGGCATTGCGGTACGGAACGGATGCCAAGCTGGACCTCATAACAATCGATGGAGCATCCGGCGGCACCGGGATGAGTCCCTGGCCCATGATGAATGAGTGGGGCATCCCGACCTTCTACTTGGAGAGTCTGGTCTACGAGTTCTGTCAGAAGCTCACGGAGATGGGTAGCACAGTGCCAGACATTGCCATCGCCGGGGGGTTCTCCACGGAGGACAGCGTGTTCAAGGCTCTCGCCATGGGCAGCCCATACGTGAAAGCTGTCTGCATGGGACGGGCCCTGATGATTCCGGGCATGGTAGGCAAGAACATCGAGAAGTGGCTTGAGGAAGGGAATCTACCCAAGACGGTTTCCAAGTATGGGAGCAGCGTCGAAGAGATCTTCGTGTCTTATCAAGACCTGAAAGAGAGGTTTGGAGAGGATATCCGCGATATTCCTCTGGGGGCGATAGGCATATACACGTTCTGTCAGAAGTTCAGGGTAGGCTTGCAGCAGTTCATGGCCGGCAGTCGGAACTTCTGCCTATCCACCGTCTCGCGCAAGGACCTGATGGCTCTTACGGAAGAGGCAGCGAAGGTCTCTGGTATCCCGTACGTGATGGATGCATACCGGGAGGAGGCCGACAGGATTCTGGAAAACGGGGCCCGCTGGGTGTTGCCTCGGCAGCAGAAGGTGTCTCGCGTCCCAGTGCGCGCGTGAGTGGCAAGCCGATCCGGTTGTGAACCCACAACTCTGGGTATGGTTGTCCGGATGAGTTTCATCACCGAGATCTGCGAGTGGCAGGGGCTCAGCCCTGCCACTCGCGCTTAACATTGCCTTGTTCGTTGCCTCGCTGGGGACTGCCGAAGTCTTTGCCCAGCAACATTCCGTTTCTCCTCTTATGCTCCCGCCCTCTTTGCGCTACAATAGACCCTGGAACCTGTGCCAGTCCCCCTTGGGTCGGGGGCAACTCGTTTCACCGCATCGATCTGCTGCGAGATTCCAACGTGCGCGTGACTTGCAGGAAAACCCCAGATAGAGTATGATTGTCACGAACTTATATTGTCATCAGCGGGCAGGCATCCTTATCTTGGTGGATATTGGGGCTAGCTTCATCAGTGTAGTAGAGTGCGCTGTGGCTGAAGCAGATCGTTCAGCTACTTGTACTGCTGTTGCGTTCATCTCCGGGTAGAGTAGGCAATGTAGAGTGTGATCAAGGGAGCATCAAGAGGAGCAGTCATGACAAAGAAGATATACTGTGGCAATCTAGCATTCAGTGCGACTGAGGCCGAGATCCAAACACTTTTCGAGCAGTTTGGCGCCGTCCACGAAGTCAATCTGATCACCGACCGAGAGACCGGCCGTCCCCGTGGTTTTGGGTTCATCCAGATGGATGACGCAGATGCCGATGAGGCCATCTCCAAGCTCAACGGCACGGATTTGGGTGGTCGCGCTCTGCGCGTCAATGTGGCGCAAGAGCGCACGAGCCGTCCGCCACGGCGAGATCGAGGACCTCGCCGGTAGCATAGCAAGGCCCTGACCTTCGCATCCGGATCGATTAGAGCGATCGGAGTTTGACCGCCGCCGAGCGAACTCCTTCCTATCCGCGATTGCCAATATAGCGAACCTGATAGCCGCTCAAGTTAGCCGCTGCCTGGCTTGAGCGCAGGTCCTTGTCTGCGTGTCTGGCGCAGGAATGCCAGATTTGAAAGCGACCTCGAGAGGTAACTTCGCGAGACGACTTCGAGAGAACCTCCGAAGTCGTCTCGCTGTGCGGCAACTGGTGGTCTAGTGGACACTCGTTGCCGTTCTGACTCCAGGAGATCAAGATGCTCTTTGTACTGGAGATGATCATGCTCATGGTTGGGATCCGTGTGCTTCTGAAAGGCACGCTCCCACGCATCCCCTTCGTCAGACCTCGCTAAAGACTGGAAAAGCACGCCATGAAATTGCTTGGCGTTGTACTGGTAATCCCTATTCCGCTCACCATCGTGGGCAGCGTTCTGCTGAGAGCACTCCTGGGTGAGGCCGCGGCAGGCTACGACATGGGACTGGATTTGCTCGTCTTCGCCGGAACCGTGGCGGCGGTGTTGGTCATCGTTCGGCGAATGTGGAAGTCCTGAACGACATGCAATAGCAGTTGGATCTTTGGTGGCCACGAGCCAGAGGAGGGGTAACCAGACCTGCTCTTACCAGAGGGCGTTAGGTGCCACGCGGTCCCTTCTACACTGAAGAATCGCCACTGACAACCAATCCCGCCAGTTCCCATTCTCCTCCGCGGCCATCGGCGGACCGGCAGGTGGGCTGGCGGGTGCATATGGTTTGTGCAACCGCTCTCCTTCGGGTATAATCGACAGTAGACCACCAACGACGGCAAAGGAGTGACAGTCATGACACTTCCCTGCAAACACGAAGACCGAATAACGAAACAGGTAGAACCCACGATTGAATTACTCACAGGTTTGGATGTACTGCACCCGGATGTGTTGCTTCAGCACTCCATTCAGCCTGCCGACTACAAGAGTGGCTTGGTCTTCCGGTCAGCCGTTGAGAGCATTCGAGGCACCTTCATCGCCTCCTCGACCACCGGACGTGAGGCTTTGGTGAGGGATGTTCTGGAGAACCTGCTGCAACGCGATCGTATCACTGATTATGCACAAAGCAGTGGCCGAGCACGATACGATTTCACTGTCAGCCTTAGCCGTGACCCCGACTACTTTGCGGCCCTCGAAGTCAAAGGCGGCGAAGGCAACAGCATCAATATCTCAGAGCGTCCCCTGTGGGCCAGAGAATTCGGTGTAAGGTAAAATGATTGATGAGAGTAAATCTCGTTCGTGGAGACCACGGGAGTAAACGCCTTGCCGGAAAGCATGGAGGAAGCTCGCCAACTGTACATGTTTGAGGAGACGGGAGTGATTACCGGGCTTGATGCTCGGCTGTGGCACGGTTCGTTCAACAACCGAGAAAGTACTTTACAGCAATTGTCTCCGTACGTCGGCAAAATGAAATCAGGAATGGCCAGGGTGCTCATAAGTCTATACTCTGGCCCGGGAGACACGGTTTTGGACCCTTTCTCGGGGTCCGGCGTGGTTCCCCTGGAAGCTGCCCTGACCGGGCGGTGCGCCTGGGCTAATGACCTTAGCCCTTATGCTTACGCGTTGACACGCGGGAAACTGGAGACCCCCGGCAGTCAGAAGCTAGCGATAGAGAGAGCCAAGAAGCTTGTTGATGCCGTTGAGCGGGATGCTCCGTCTGTAGACCTAGTCACCGTTCCCGTGTGGGTGCGGGAGTTCTTCCATCCGGACACATTACGCGAAGTCCTGACGGCCTTCCGTATCCTACGCCAGCAAGAAGACTACTTCCTGACCGCCTGCCTGATGGGAATACTGCATCATGTGCGTCCCGGTTTTCTCTCCTATCCTGCCAGCCATCTTGTTCCCTACTTGCGCAAGAATAAATATCCACCTGAAGAGTTCCCAAGGATGTACACCTATCGTGATCTACGTTCTCGCTTGCTCGCAAAGGTTAAAAGAGCTTACCGTCGCCACAGTTTGCCTGTTGGTTGGGAGCAGCGTCGGTACAAAGTGTGGCAAGTGAACTCCATGAGTTTACCCATCGAAGATGAAACTGTGGACACAGTAATCTCGAGCCCACCGTACTTTGGCGCACTTGATTATGCTCGCGATAATCGCTTGCGATTGTGGTTCTTGGGGTGCGAAGACTGGAATGAACTTGATGCCTCCCTTACCGCTAACCGGAAGGTGTACTTGCCCCAGATGAGGGTTTGCTTACAGGAGATTCACCGTGTGCTGAAGTCGGGAAACCACTGTGTGCTGGTGCTGGGTGACGTCGAGCGCAACGGCAAGATACGACGCACCGCTGAGATCCTGGCTGATTTAGCGATGGAGGCAACCGATGGTGGTTTCGCGGTCGAGACAATCTACGATGACCGCATACCGGATAACAGACGTTCGAGAAGACAGACCAAGACGACCAAGTACGAACGCATTCTCGTGATGCGCAAGAAGTAGATTCAATCCCCGGAGAAAACTTCATACTACAGAAAGACGCAGTCATGTTTGGCAAGAAGAAGAAAAATGC
>JAKLPW010000336.1 GCA_022013675.1 Anaerolineae bacterium
ATCGACATCGCTATGCTCCTCGAATAGGTTTCGGTAACCCAATTCTATCGGAGACTTCGTTGTCGGTCAACTCCTTTTTACCAAAGTGTCAGGTAGCTAGCTTCGGAACCATCGTTTCAACTCCTCTCTTAGAAACCGGAGAACACCCCGAAATCACAGATCCCACAATGAGAATACCGATTAGCAGTATGTGCCATTTGATCCCTGTGAGAATGCCCCACATGATCCGACTCCTTTCAGATCGAGACTAGCGAAATACGAGCCTACGTAGGCTACTAGAATGCCGCATAACGGTCTAGCTCACCCGCGCCCGCGCTGGCCTCGCCGACCACCACCGCACCCTTGAGCCTGTGGACCTCAATCAAGCACCGCCTTGGGGCGTCGGGTGCAGCGCATGTTATGTGGCCTCCCGGGTGGCGAGACATCCCGCCCCTCAGGCACTTATTTATGGCCCCACCGCTACCACCGCTCGCCGCACCCCATACGGCCACCCCAGCCGGCTCGACCGCGGGACCTGGCGACCCCCAGACCGGCCCAGCCGCCGGCTCCACGCCCACCGCACCCCCAGCGGATGCCCCGGTTCGTACCCCCAGGGCCGGCCATATGACAATGATTATACAGAAACCTTCGGCGCATCTGCGATGGTGTGTTATACAGAAATGTTGCCGCCTACCCCCCCGTTATGCGGAATTGTGGCATAATAACCCATGCAGGGTGTTATGCGGAAATCCTTGTGCTGTCCCAGACTCAAGTGCAACTATATGACATAAGTCCCGTCAAGTCAAGCTATGAGAGGGTATCCCAATGGAACAACGTCCCAAGAAGCTACTCGATCAGGTCCGCGATGGGAAGGGGTTGAAAGACCGGATCACGATGCTGCCCGAAAGCCTCCTCACTCCCCTGCAGGAGCACCTGCTGCGTGTGAGGCGCATGCATGAGGAAGACTTGGCCAAAGGCTATAGGGCCGTTTACCTGCCTTTCGCCCTGGAGCGTAAGTATCCCAACGCCAACCGGGAGTGGGGCTCGCAATATGTCTTTCCTTCAAGTCGGCTGTCCACAGATCCACGCGCCGGGGCGACACACCGCTACCATCTGCATGAGAGCCACTTGCAAAAGGCGGTTAGAAAGGCAGCGCGCCATTGGCGACGGGCGCCTTAGTGTCGGAAATGGCGACGCCCAGTGAACACCATGGCCAGGTTCAGTCGATCGGCGGCGGCGATGACTTCTTCGTCTCGAACTGATCCGCCCGGCTGTACAACTGCCGTGACACCGGCGGCGGCGGCTTCCTCGATGCCGTCGGGAAAGGGGAAGAAGGCATCCGAGGCCATCACAGACCCCTGGGTCTTCTCTCCGGCCTTGGCTATTGCCAGCCGGACCGCATCAACCCGGCTCATCTGCCCCGCTCCCACGCCATACACCGCCTTTGGCCCACATAGAAGAATAGCGTTGGACTTCACGTGGGAGACCACCTTCCATCCGAACTCCAATGCCGCTCGCTCGTCTTCGGTCGGTTCTCGGCGGCTGGCTACCTTCCAGGCAGTCGGGTCGTCGCGACATTCGTCTTGCTCTTGAAGCAAGAGCCCGCAGCGCACCGAGCGAACCTCCCAGGGCAACGGGGCTCCTGTCGCCTCAGACATGTCTACAAGGCGGCAGTTCTTCTTGTGCTGGGCCAGGTAGCTGACAGCCTCAGGCGTGAAGCCCGGTGCGACGATGGCTTCCACGAACAGGCTGCCAAGAGCGCTGGCCACCGCCTGGTCGAAGACTCGATTGACTGAGATCACGCTCCCAAAGGCAGAGACGGGATCACCAGCCAGAGCAGCAGGGAATGCTTCAACCAGACTGTCCCCACTGGCCAGGCCACAGGGATTCGTATGCTTCAGGATGGCTACGGTAGGCTCGTCGAAGCTGGCGACGATGCGCCAGGCGGAGTCTAGGTCCAGGATGTTGTTGTACGAGAGGGGCTTCCCCTGCAGCAACCTACCTCCCAATGCGCCCTCAGTGCCGCCCAAGGCATACAGGGCAGCCTCTTGATGCGGGTTCTCGCCGTAGCGCAGAACCTGCAGCCGGCGGGCTTCCAGGATGACAAGCCCGGGGAAAAGACCCTCAGTCGGGGCATAGCCCTGGCTCGCCAGGTAGCGGCTGATGGCCACGTCGTAGCTGGCGGTGTGCTCGAAGGCTTTCAGGGCCAGGGTTCTCCGCGTTTCCTCGCTCAAACTGCCCGTCCCTTGCAGTTCGGCCAAGACTGGTGGATAGTCAGCGGGGCAGGTAATCACTCCCACGCGCCTGTGATTTTTGGCAGCTGCCCGCAGCAGAGCCACTCCCCCGATGTCAATCTCTTCGATTGCTTCTTCGATGGTCACGTCCTCCCGGGCTACGGTGTTCTCGAAAGGATAGAGGTTCACCACCACCAGATCTATGGGAGCTATCCCTCGTTGGTCCAACTCCCGCATGTCGGCTTCGGTGGCCTTGGCCAGGATGCCCGCGTGGATCACAGGATGCAAGGTCTTCACCCGGCCTCCCAATGCCTCGGGGAACCCGGTGAGGTCAGCCACATTCCGCACGGCGATTCCCGCTTGCCGCAGTACCCGCCCTGTCCCCCCGCTGGCTATCAGCTCCCAGCCCAGATCCACAAGCCCCCGGCCCAATTCAACCAATCCCTGCTTGTCAGATACGCTCAGCAATGCTCGCTTTGTAGCCAAGTAGAACCTCCCTATGCTAGGTGATTTCTTTGCCCACGTACTCTATGGGGCGTTTCTTTTCCACGCTCAGTACCACAAAACCGCACCTGCCCAGATCGTATGGTGTGCAAGCCCGCTTCTGCTCCAGGGAAGTCATCCTGAGCCCGACTTCGTCAGACTCAGTCGAGACGCCTAAGGATGATTGCCCCCCAACAAACACACTCTTCAACGAGATCAGACTGCTTGCTTCGCCATCTGCGGTTGTGGTACTAGAACTTCAGCAATGGCATCCACCAGCAGACGATGCTCAGTGCGGTGCATTCGCTCCTCCAGGATCTCCAGCGAGTCTTCGGGGTAGATCGGGACGATTTCCTTCTTCAACACCGGACCCGCATCGACCGCTTCATCAGGAACCAGGTGCACCATGCAGCCGGTGTACTCGATCTCGCCTCGCTGGTAGGCCTCGTACGCGCGCGCTATAGCATCAGTACCGGGGAACATGCCGGGCGAGGCAGGGTGCAGATTGATCACCCGGTCGGGGAACTGACACAAGAACGCATCGCTCAAGATGTGCATCCAGCCTGCCAGGATGACCCAGTCCACGTCCGCACCCCGAAGGACGCGGGCAAGGTCCGCATCGTACTCTATACGCGTACGGCCATTAGTCCTGTACCAGCTCAGGGAGTGGTACACCGTAGGAATTCCGTGCTCTTGGGCTCGCTCCAACCCATAGGCATTCTTCCGATTCGAAACAACTAACGTGACACGAGTGTCGCCTAGCAGACCCGCCTCGGTGGCGTCAATGACTGCCTGCAAATTGGAACCAAAGCCGGAGATGAGCACCGCCAGTCGATTCATGCGATCAACACCCTTCTGCCTTGCGTCCAAGGCACCACCTGCCCAATAACATTGGCTTCCCTGCCCAGGATCTCCAGCGCATCATCGGCAGAGTCAGGCCCGACGATTGCGATCATTCCGATGCCCATGTTGAACACACCGTACATCTCATCCTCTCGCACGTCGGCCTTCTGCTGAATCAACGAGAAGATAGGTGGTACCTGCCAGCTATTCCTCCAGATAAGTACCCCAACTCCCCCGGGAAGAATCCGAGGGATATTGTCAATGAACCCACCTCCCGTGATGTGGACCAACCCTTTGATACGCACCGCCTGGCGCAGGGATTCAACCGGAGCCAGGTAGGAGCGATGGATCCGCAGAAGTTCGTCCCCCAAGGTCGTCCCTAGCTCAGGCACTATAGTGTGCAGCGGCACCTGGTCGAAGACCTTGCGCACCAGAGAGTAGCCGTTCGTGTGCAGCCCATTCGACGGCAATCCCAGAAGCACATCCCCTTCCTTAATTGTTGAGCCATCTATGATTTCCTCTCGCTCCACCACGCCAACGATGGCACCTGCCAGGTCCAACTCGCCGGGCTGGTACACTCCAGGCATCTCCGCTGTTTCACCGGCAAGCAATGCGCAGCCTGCCTCCCGGCAGGCGGCTGCCACGCCACCCACCACTTCGGCGACCTGCTCTGGCACCAATACCGAGGCCGCGATGTAGTCCAGGAAGAACAACGGCCGCGCGCCTTGCACGAGGATATCATTGACGCAATGATTGACCAGGTCCCATCCGATGGTATCGTAGCGTCCGGAGGCCACGGCCACCATTACCTTTGTTCCCACTCCATCGGTGGATGCAACCAAGACCGGCGACTTGTATTCTTTCAACGCCGTGGCGTCGAAAAGGGCCCCGAAAGCACCAATGCCGAGCAGCACTTCCGGTCCATAGGTCGAGCGCACCGCTGCCGACATCAATTCTACCGCGCGATTCCCGGCCTCAATGTCCACACCGGCTTCAGCATAAAGCCTCCCACGCCCAGTCACATCCCTACTCCCTCCGTGAAGGCTTTCTGCCCGATATCGTGCCGAAAATGCTGATCTCGAAAACGTATGCGCCCTACCGCGCAATAAGCCCGGTTGATGGCCTGAGTTAGGGTATCCCCCCAGGCGGACACTCCCAGCACCCTTCCCCCGGCGGTCACGATCATCCCATCCTTCAGAGCCGTCCCGGCGTGGAACACCTGCACATCTGGGAGATCTGCCACTTCATCCAGGCCGCTGATCGGATAGCCGGTGCGATAGTTCTTGGGGTATCCTCCAGAGGCTATGACCACGCAAACGCTCGCCTCCTTGCTCCACCGGAGAGTCATCTCGTGTAGTCTTCCTTCCACACAGGCCTCCAGCACGTCAGCCAAATCGGTGCGTAGAAGTGGGAGGATAACCTGTGTTTCCGGATCACCAAAGCGGCAGTTGAATTCCAGCGCTTGGGGACCAGTCGGCGTAAGGATCATCCCCGCATATAGTACACCGACGTAGGGCAGGCCCCTAAGCCGGAGCCCGTCCACGGCAGGCTGCAAGACCCTCCGCTGGATCTCATCCAGCAACTCCGGCGTCATCAGGGACATAGGAGCGTAACAACCCATCCCACCGGTATTGGGACCCTTGTCTCCGTCGTAGGCAGCCTTGTGATCCTGAGAGGTAACCATGGGCATCACAGTCTGCCCATCGCTGAAGGCCAAGACGGAAACCTCTTGCCCGGTCAGACACTCCTCGATAACCACCCGCGTTCCCGCGTCACCAAAGACACGATCCTCCATGATGACCTGCAAAGCATCCTCGGCCTCCTGCCGGACGTGGCACACACTGACGCCTTTGCCCCCCGCCAGACCATCGGCCTTCACAACCAACGGAAAGGGACATTTCTGCAGGTAAGCCGTGGCCTTGTCGAAGTCCTGGAAGACCTCGAAGTCGGCCGTGGGTATCCCCTCCTCTTGCATGAACACCTTAGAGAATACCTTGGAGGTCTCGATGCGAGCAGCCTCCCGAGACGGCCCAAAGACCGGCAGACCTACCTCCCCAAAGCGATCCGCTATTCCCAGAGCCAGCGGCGATTCTGGTCCCACGACAGTCAGATCGATCTCATTCCCTCTCGCCCACTCCGTCAGGCCATCGATATCGCTGGCCTTGATAGGCACGTTGACGGCAACTGAGTCCGTCCCCGCGTTGCCCGGAGCCACGAATAGCTCCTCCACCCTGGGAGAGCGTCGCAACGCCCACGCCAGAGCATGCTCCCGACCACCAGCTCCAACAACCAGCACTCTCATGCTTTTTCCCCCACTCCGTAAACGTCGCTGTGGACAGGCTCTTCAGCAGAGTCCACCCTGAGCATGGCCGAAGGGCTCAGGACAGACTCCGTGGAATCTGAGAGCAATTCCTCCATTGGGTATTGCCCATTGAAGCAAGACAGGCAGAACTCTGTTTTGGGCCGACCCACTGCGCGTAGCATCCCATCTACGCTCAAGTAGCCTAGAGAGTCTACATTCAAATGTTTTCCAATCTCTTCGACACTCAACCGGTGAGCGATGAGTTCGTCATAGGTCGCCATATCCACTCCCATGAAGCAGGGATGTTGGATCGGGGGAGAGGAAACACGCATGTGCACCTCCGAAGCCCCCGCCCGGCGCAAGAGATCCACGATGGGACGGCTGGTGTTTCCCCGCACGATGGAATCATCCACGACGACGACCCGCTTCCCCGCCAGGACTTGGGACAATGGATTGAACTTCAGCGCTACGCCCTCCTGGCGCAATCTATCATTGGGCTCTATAAAGGTCCGGCCTATGTAACGGTTCTTGATCAACCCCTCGCTGAAAGGCACACCCGCGGCATGTGCATAGCCGATGGCAGCCGAGGTTGCGGAGTCCGGTATACCAATAACCAGGTCTGCATCAACAGGATGCTCCCGCGCCAATTCCCGTCCCAAGCCCTGGCGCACCTTGTGAACCAATTCGCCGCCGATGACACTGTCCGGTCTGGCGAAATAGATGTACTCGAAGATACACAGTGCGCGTCTCGACGACAAGACAGGAGTAACTGTTCGTAGGCCTCCTGGGCCCAGGGTAACGATCTCGCCGGGATCTACCTCTCTCAAGAAAGTCGCACCAACCGTGCCCAGGGCACACGACTCGGAGGCTGCCACCCAGCCCCCATTGAGTTGGCCGATGCACAACGGACGAAACCCCCAGGGGTCTCGCACCACGTACAGAGCATCACGGGTCAGAATCGTCAGAGAATACGCCCCGACCATTCTCGTCATGGCGTGTTGGATACGCTCTTCCCAGGTATCTCCCGGAGCCCCTGCCAGAAGCTGCACGATTATCTCCGTGTCACAAGTGGAAGCCAAGCCCACGCCACGCTGCAGAAGCGCGGATCTTAGCGGTGCAGCATTAACCAAATTACCATTGTGAGCCACGCCGAACGGCCCCAAGGCCGATTCCAGCACGAGGGGCTGGGCACTGACGATGCGGGAGGAGTCGGATGTGGAGTAGCGCACGTGGCCTATGGCCACGTGTCCTTGAAGAGGGCTCAGATTATCCTCGTCGAACACCTGGGAGACCAAACCCATTTTCTTGAACAGCGAGATGTCTTGTCCATCGGAAACCGCAATGCCGGCGCTTTCCTGACCACGGTGCTGCAAGGCGTAGAGAGCAAAGAAGCAGATCCGAGCTACTGCCTCCCCCGGACTATAAATGCCAAAGACACCACAAGCCTCCTGCGGTTTGTCCGGATAGCTGTGCTCAAGCAGAGATCCTGTCGGTGCAGTATGTCTCAAGGCACTCTCGTCCCCAATCATTGAACGCTATCTTTCGCCAGGATCCTTGACCATGCGATCATCTTCCACGATCTTGCGCGATAGACCATCCCGATGTGCGCGAAGCTGCTTCCGGAGATCGGAATCGGACAGAGCCAGGCATTTGGCGGCAGCCAAGGCCGCCGCTTCTGGCTCCAGCACGACCATTGGGGCCACCCCGGTGGGCATGCGCAGTGATGAGTAGATGTCCGCGCCCCCAAAGGCGGAGGAGATGGGGGGACAGGTGATGACCGGCCCACTGACGTTGGCATCCACCATGCCAGCCAGCGCGTTGGAGCGACCAGCTACGGTGATGTAGACGATTGCTCGACCCGATGCCGAGTACTCGGACAGCATTTTGAGCAGGTGGGCCGCACTCTTGTGAGCCGACGCGGCACGCATTTCATGAGCAATGCTAAGCTGATCCAGTTGGGCGATGATCTTCTGCACATGACCCAGATCGCGCTTGGATCCCATGATGATCACAACCATACCCTCCGCTGACTCCATCGGAAGTTATCTCCTCTCGTTAGTGAGCACACTGCCTGCGAAACGGATCACCGGCCTCTCCATTCGTCGGTCCTCCGAGCGACTTCCTCGTAGCTGCTCAACAGGAGAGCAAGCCTCTCGTCTGTGACCTGGGGCATATCGCGGTAAATCTGCTTGTCCAGCATGCGCTTCTTGTCTCCTCCAGGCCACAAACGCCATGAATCATTGTCGATCACGTCTGCAACGAGAAGGTTGCCCCCCGCGTCACGCCCGTATTCGATCTTGCAGTCGATCAGGACCACATCCTGCGAGGCCCAAGCCTTCTCTAGTGCCTCAAACACCTGCCGACCGGTGAGAGTCATCTGGTCGACTTCTTCGGCAGAAGCTATTCCCGCCTCCATGATCTCGCTTGGCGAGATGAAGGGGTCGTGCCTGGCATCGTCTTTCAGGAAGAACTCTACCAGGACAGGCTCGAAACGAGCGCCTTCTTCGGTGCCCGGGTGCCGCCTGAGGTACGAGCCGGTGGCAATCCGGCGCATGACCACCTCTAGCGGGATCATCTTGCAGTGCTTTACCAGCGTGACATCATCACTCACCATGCTGATGAAGTGCGTGGCAATGCCCTTGCGTGCTAACAGCGAGAAAACGCTACTGGTCGTGCGACAGGCCAAGGCCCCTTTCCCCCGTAGTGTGTCTCGTCTGGCCCCATCGCCCGCACTGATGCTATCCTTGTGCAACAGGTATGAGTAGTCGCAGCAGAACGGATGCTCATAGACGACCTTCGTCTTGCCTTCTGAGAGGAGTTCTCCCAATTCGCTCATTTGTCCTGATCTCCTGTTCTTGTTGAGCGCAGCGTGAGGCGCAGAGTGGAAAGGAACTCTCGGCACCGGTCCGGCGCATCACCAACACTGATACCACCTTCCATAATCTGCCGCGTGCGGGCCGGAGTCAGGTAATGCTCCACGCGCGGGTCCGAGGCCAGCAAATCCATCAAGGGGTTATCAGCGCTGCTTTCCACGGCTCGCCAGGCGGTCATGCTGTGTTCCCGAATCACCTCGTGCATCTCCTGCCGGTCCGCGCCCCGAGCGATCAATTCCATGAGCAACATCTCCGTGGCTGCAAATGGCGCGTAGGCAGCCAGGTTGCGGGCCATGGCAGCGCGGTTGATCTGCATGTCGGCCAGAATCCTCCGCGCGCGGTGTAGGATCTCGTCTGTTGCCAGAAAGGCTTCCGGCAACATGGCTCGCCGGTTGGCAGAGTCGTCCAGGGTGCGCTCGAGAACTGAAAGGGCAGCGTTTCCCCAGGCAACTCCTGGCAAGGCGGCCACATATCGCGCCAAGGAACACAACCCCTCCGCGATGATGGGGTTTCGCTTGAAAGGCATGGCCGAAGAGCCGACTTGCTGCTTCCCGAAGGGCTCCCGCAGTTCCCCCCAGGCGGGGGACTGCAAGATCCGTAGGTCCAGCGCGAATTTGTGCAGAGTCTGCGCGATCCCAGCCAATACGTTGAGAGTCAGATAGTCGTACTTCCGCGGATAGGTCTGAGTCGACACAGGCACCGCAGGAAGCCCCAGGCGTTCCATTACCTGTGCCTCCATCTCGCGGGGCAAAAGACCGGTTCCCGCCAGGAGACGCTGATACGATGCTGATGTCCCCACCGCGCCCTTGAACCCCTTCCCACGTATCGTGTCGCGAAGATGATCCAGTTCTTGAAGATCAATCAGCGCGTCTTGAGCATATTGACAGAGGCGGTAGCCCAGGGTTGTTGGCTGTGCGGGCTGGATATGGGTGTAGCCCATCACCAAAGTTTCGGCTTCTGCTTCGATATGCCCCGCCAACAGTTCCAGCAGATCCACCAGCACATCCCGGATCAAGCCCAGGGAGGCCCGTAGCCTCAGCAGGTCCGCATTGTCCTCGATGTCCATGCTGGTTGCGCCCAGGTGGATCACGCCGCTTGCACCGGGGCATTGTTCAGCGTAGGTCTTGATCTCCGCCATCAGGTCATGATGAATCTCCGCCTCGATGGCCGCGGATCGCTCCAGATCAACGTCACTCTGGTGAGCGCGCAGTTCCTCCACCTGCTCTTGGGAAACCAATCCCACCTGGGACTGTACCTCCGCCAAAGAAACCCAGATTCGGCGCCAAAGGCAACGCTTGTGCTCCTCCGACCATATGCGGCGCATAGCTTCACTACCATAGCGCCAACTGAAGGGAGAAGCGAAATGGCTCCAATCAATGCGGCTCATCGTCACTACACCTCCCTCACTAGTCTCAGACCACTGCGAAATAGTGC
This sequence comes from Anaerolineae bacterium, assembly GCA_022013675.1. Classification (GTDB taxonomy): domain Bacteria; phylum Chloroflexota; class Anaerolineae; order JAKLPW01; family JAKLPW01; genus JAKLPW01. Next base: position 10,149 of record JAKLPW010000336.1, read on the forward strand.
CAATCCCAACCCTCCCCGCTCGCCTCGGGTCCACGAGGGATGCTGAATGGGGTATACGTGGTCTTCCGGATGGGGCATAAGACCCAGGACATTGCCCTCCAAGTTGCAGATGCCGGCAATACCGTCTACTGAGCCGTTGGGATTGTAGGGGAATTGTACAGGCTTGCCTTCTGGAGCCACATAGCTGAGGGCTACCAGCCCGTCGTCCCAGAGCTTCCTGCGCACTCTCTCATCCTTCACAGTGAATCGCCCCTCCCCATGCGCAACGGGGCAGTAGATGGGCTCCTCCAAACTCCTGGTCCAGAGACAGCGGCTATCCTCTATGGGCTGCAGAGTCACCCAACGACATTCGAAGCGCCCCCTCGCGTTATGGGTCAGGGTGACCTCGCCATCGCAGGCTCCTCCCGGCAAGAAGCCTGCCTTCACCAGGGCCTGGAAGCCATTGCAGATACCAAGAACCGGCTTGCCAGCGGCGATAAAGGCACTGAGATCGCCTCTCAAGCGGTGCAGCAAATCGCTAGCCCAGAGACGCCCACCACCCAGATCATCGGCGTAGGAGAACCCACCGGGGAGAACGAGTAACTGGAACGCATTAAGAGTGAACTCTCCCGCCAGCAACTGGTTTATATGCACGATCTCTGGCTCCCCGCCGGCCAACCGGCAGGCCAGCGCAGTTTCTCGATCCCGGTTCGTACCGGGAGCGTGCAGGATTAATACGCGAGGTCTGGTTCTCATGCGCCTTCCTCTAGCGGTCCCCGCCATGCCCGGCGTAGTTCCGCGATGCTTGCCATCAGGAGTGGCTCGTTGTCCTTCCCGAATACGGCCAGGCTGGGATCTTGCTTCGTCGTGCCCATCGCTCCGTGGGGAATCTGCTTCATCGTGGCCTCGAACGCCTCTCGATCCTCGGGCCGCACCTCCACGATGTAGCGCCCATTGGATTCAGAGAGGAGAACAGCGGCCGGCGACTCGATGGCAACGGCACCGGGCACGTCCTTCAGATAAGCTTCAACACCTAACTCTCCTCCAATAGCCATCTCGGCCAGAGCTACGCCGAGGCCACCCTCGGAGCAATCATGGGCAGAAAGCACGAGGCCCCTGTCAATGGCCTGGTGCAATGCCCAGGCGGTACCCGGGCCGGCCAGGGCCGCTGTGGGTGGCTGATTACCTATCATGCCGTGGAGACGATAGTAAGCAGAGCCGCCCAGTTCCTCTTTCGTTTCTCCAAGGACATACAGGAGACTGCTGGCTGTCTTGAGGTCGGAAGTAACGCATCGGCGCACATCAGGCACGATCCCGATGGCCGAGATCAGGAGCGAAGGGGGAATCGCGACCTGCCGGCCACCCCTACCATCCAGGTACTCGTTGTTCAAGCTATCCTTACCAGAGATGAAAGGCGTCCCGTAACGCACCGCTTCGTCGTGGCACCCTTTCGCCGCTCGGACAAGTCCCCCCAGGCGATCCTCGATCTGGGGATTGCCCCAGCAGAAATTGTCCAGAATGGCGATACGAGTAGGATCGGCCCCCACAGCCACCACGTTTCGAATCGCCTCATCAATCGCTGAGACCGCCATGGCGTACGGGTCGATCAAGCCGTAGTGCGGATTTATGCCACATCCAATGGCTATACCCACGAACGAATCCGCAACTTCCAAGGGGCGGAGTACCGCAGCATCGGAGGGGCCGTCGTTACGGAATCCAACGAAAGGTTTGATCACAGTGGCCCCCTGAACCTCGTGATCGTATCTCCGGACAACATCCTCCTTGCTTCTAACGTCGGGCTCAGCCAGAAGATCCAGGAGCGTTGTGCTCAGATCATCCTCAAGAATAGCTGGCTCTGGGTGCCGCTTCTGTCGCCAAGTGGCTTTCATATGACGGCGAGGCAACCCATCGTGCAGAAAACTCATCTCAAGACGAGCAACGACGTCATCACCGTAATGGAGAATCAACTCACGGTCACCGGTGAACTCGCCGATGACCGTCATCTCTACGTCTCTACCTTCACAAACAGTCTGCAAGCGCGCCACGTTCTCACGAGGGACAGCCAGCACCATTCGTTCCTGAGCCTCAGACAGCCATATCTCCCAGGGTTGCAAGCCCTGATACTTAAGAGGTACCTGGTCGAGATAGACGGTCGCGCCGATCTCCTGGCCCATCTCACTGACGGCGGAAGACAAACCTCCCGCGCCACAGTCCGTAATCGCGGTGTACAATCGCTCATCCCGGGCCACAAGAATAGCGTCGAGGGTGATTTTCTCTGTGATGGGATTGCCTATCTGCACCGCTCCAGCGGCAACTTCTCCAGTCTCGTGCGTTAGCTCGGCTGATGAGAAGGTAGCACCGTGCAGCCCATCCCTGCCCGTGCGCCCACCCAGGACCACGACCAAGTCGCCGGGGCTTGCCTCCCGAGGGTGAGCACCAACTGGTGCAATTCCAACGCAGCCACAATAGACCAAGGGATTGGCTACGTAGCCCTCATCGAAGAGAATGGCACCATTGACCGTGGGGATTCCCATCTTGTTGCCGTAGTCCTCGATGCCTGACACGACGCCGTTGTAGACCCGTCGCGGGCGCAACACGCCGGTCGGCAGATCATCAAAGGCGGTATCCAGTGGCCCGAAACAGAGCACATCAGTGTTGGCAATGGGTCGAGCCGATACCCCGATGATGTCCCGTACCACTCCCCCCACGCCGGTATTAGCGCCTCCGAAGGGCTCCAGTGCCGAGGGGTGGTTATGAGTCTCGACCTTGAAGGAAATCTCGTAATCTTCGGAAAAATCGATGATGCCGGCGTTATCTACAAAGGCAGAGCGAACCCAAGGGGCATTGATCTCCTCAGTGGCGGCTCGCAAGCAGGATTTCAGCAGGCTGTCAATATGCTCCTGTCGAGGGATCCCCGCCTGGTCATATTCCTCATATTCAATGGTACCCATGAAGGTCTTGTGCACACAGTGTTCAGACCAGGTCTGCGCCAGACACTCCAGTTCCACGTCGGTAGGCTCTCTCTCTTGTTGGCGGAAGTACCTCTGAATGGCCTTCATCTCGACCAGATCAAGGGAAAGCAATCGGTCACGGCTAGTTTCCGTAAGCTCCTGTTCCGATACCTGGAGTAAAGGGATGGTCAGAGCGGACGGGTGGTATTGGGGCGAGGGTATCCCGACGTGAGGATGGAAGTGATCCAGTTCGTAATGTTGAATCACCGGATTGCACAGGAGCCTCCGGGCTATGAGATGAACTTTCTCCTCAGAGACATCACCTACGATTCGGTAGCAGTGCCCTGTTGATGCAGCGCGAAGTGAATCTATCCCGATTATCCTGGCTCGCTTCAACAGATTGTCCGCAACCGTGTCGGTCACGCCGGGAAGCAGCCCTACGAAAACCGTCCAGCCGGGAGAGTCTTTCTCGAACTCAGGATTCTCACCCTCCGAATGCCACCAGCGAGCGGTCTCCGTGACCGGATCAGCCAGCAGTTGGGCACAGAGGTAACTCAGCGCCCCAGCATCGAGGTCGCCTCTGAGGAAATACAACTTAGCGGTCTCGGCCCGTTCCACGCCCGTGATGCCCAGAGCTTCGAAGTCGGCCAGTAGTCTGCTCCCCAGGTAGTCGTCTTCGATACGGGCTGAGCGAACCTCCACCCAATGAATGGTGGAATCGGAAGTGACGTTCTTCCTGCCGGGATCATTCATAACGGCCCAACCTTGGAGGCACCTGATAGTTGGGGGGTTCCTTGGTTATGATCACGCTGTGGGGATGGCTCTCGATGAAGGCGGCATTGGTGATACGGATGAAGTGCGCCTTGGCCCGCAGCTCCTCCAGATTGGCCGCGCCTACGTAGCCCATGCCTGACCGCAAGCCACCGATTAGTTGAAAGACCGTGTTTCTCAAGGCCCCTTTGTAAGAGACCCGGCCCTCGATGCCCTCGGGTACAACCTTGCCGCTGCTGCGACCCTGACCGCTGGCGTAGCGATCCCGACCATACCCCTTCATGGCCGCCAAAGAGCCCATGCCCCGGTACTCCTTGAACCGCCGCCCCTCGTACAACACCGTCTCGCCAGGACACTCCTCGTGACCAGCCAATAAGCTGCCCAACATAAAAGCGTTGGCACCGGCGGCCAACGCCTTCACTATGTCGCCCGAGTAGCGGATGCCGCCATCGGCTACGAGAGACACACCAGCCTTGCGGGCGGCCTCC